>JALYVP010000226.1 GCA_030853185.1 Actinomycetota bacterium
CGATAACTACAACACCTCCCACCCCTTCAACGCCATCGACCACCTCGCCATCGCCATCACCCAGCCACCCCACACAACCGTCTAGGTAATACGCGGCGAGAACCCAAAAACCCCCATCCACCAGGGACAACACCGCATCACCAGGCCACAGCCAGGAAACTCCCGCTAGGGCCGTCAGGTCGATGGCCGCCATCGTCGGCGTCCTCTCTCTCGGCGTCCTCGTCCAAGCGGTGACCAGTGGGGTCTTCGTGCGCGAACGAAACCGCGACGGCTGGATCAACGCTCACGCCGGAGTCGCCTATGTGGTGGCGCTGGCCGCCGTCGCCGCGGTCGTCGTCGCTGTGGGGATGTGGCGGGGCAAGGTGGGGGCACAGGTGGTCATCGCCGAGACGGTCGCGTTGCTCGTCGCAGTCGTCGTTCAGATCGGCATTGGCGGCCAGATCGGAGACCTCGACAAGAGTGGCACGCATCCCGGCCTGCTCGCCATCCACATCCCTTTGGCCCTGATCATCTTCGGCCTCGCCCTGCACCTGTCGACCTTTGTGGCCAACGTCCGGCGGAGCGGTGGCTGATCCGTCACCTCTGGGCTAAAGGAGCGGCCCGAAACGGCCGGAGGGTGCTTTCCTGATAGGCGAGGTTCCACCCGTCGGCGAGGCACTGATGACGGCCCATCCCACCCTCGTCGGAGGAGGCGGGAGCGCCATCCTGGTGCGCTCGGGCGGCGCCATCGGTGTCCCGCCCCTCGACCATGTGGTGGGTAGCCCAGCGGTCGTCGTGAGCGTCGGTGGTCATCGGCGCCTCCTCCGGGCTCGGTGAGTCGGTCGATCGCCTCACGATGCGCTCCGGAGGACCGGGGCCGCCGAGGGGGCGGAGACGGGGCTGGGGAGGATCGGGTCGTTGCCGCCGGCCCCGATGGTGTGGAGGTGGGTGAGGGCGGCCCGGTAGGAGCCGATGATGTTGTCCTGGTGGTAGTGGAGGCCGTGGTTGTTGCAGAAGGCCTGGATCAGGGGCCGGGATCGGACCAGGTTCGCTCTGGGCATGCGGGGAAAGAGGTGGTGTTCGATCTGGTAGTTGAGTCCGCCGAGGAGGAAGGTGATGAGGGCCCCGCCGGTGACGTTGCGGGCGGTCAGGACCTGGCGCTCGGCGAAGCTGGGGCGGGCGTCGGCCGGGACGGTGGGCATGCCTTTGTGGTTGGGCGCGAACGAGCAGCCCATGTACAGCCCGAAGACGGCTTGGTGGATGGCGATGAAGATGATGCCTTTGAGGGGGGAGAGGACCCAGAAGATGGCGGTCAGGTAGGCGGCGGTGTGCAGGGCGATGAGTGTCGTCTCGATGCGAGCGGCATGGGTTCTTTGGTGGCGCAGGTGTTGGATGCTGGCGAGGTGGAGGCCAGCTCCTTCGAAGGTGAGGAGCGGGAAGAAGGTCCAAGCTTGGTATCGGGCGGCGACCCGGCCGAGGGGTCGCCGGCGATTGGCGGCAGTGTCGGCGGTGAAGGCGATGGCTCCGGGCCCGATGTCGGGGTCGCGGTCGATCTGGTTGGGGTGGGCGTGGTGGGCGCCGTGTTTGGGGACCCACCAACCGAAGCTGAGTCCGGTCAGCAGGTTGCCGGCCACGAGACCGACGGCTTTGTTGGCTCCCTGGCCGTCGAAGATCTGGTGGTGGCCGGCGTCGTGGCCGAAGAAGACGATCTGGGTGAAGAGGATCCCAAGCGCGGCGGCGACGGCGAGGGCGATCCAGGTGTTGCCCAGGACGAAGAGGGTGGCCCAGGCGGCAGCGAGAGCGGCGAGGCTGAGGGCGCCTTTGATCGCGTAGTAGCCGTGCCGACGATCAAGGAGGCCAGCGTCTCGGACCTGGGCCGACAGTTCGACGTAGCCGTCGTTGATGTCACGGGTTGTCGCGTTGACCAGCATTGCCCTCCTGGCGGTAACCCCCGATGACGGGGTGCGTTACCAAGGGCCGGGGCAACGCGATCGCATAAAGCTCGTGGCCACCCATCGTCTTACCCGATCCGGCCTGGCTCAAACCGGTCGGTTCGTCGGTCCCCGCGGAGTCCGGCTGGCCCACGGATCGAGATGGAGGTGCCGGCTGACGATGTCGACAGCGACCTCGGCGACCGTCCGCCCCTCGGCGAAGGCCCGGGCCCGGAGGCGGACCAGCGCCTCGCCCACGCCGATGTCCAGTTGAACGGAGACGATCCCCGACGCCTGGTGCACCTCGGCGTGATAGACGCCGCCGTTGGCCAGTCCGGACGCCAACCCGCCGTCGGACGCCCCTGCCTGCATGGCCAGGACCGCCCCGGTGACGATCCCGGCCAGGACCACGGCGTCGGCGTACAGCTCGTCGCCCAGTGGACCGGGACGGTCCTGGTACAGCGTGAACGCCCCGATCCGGGCCGCTCCGACCTGGAGCGGGAAGGAGAACACGGCCCCCATCCCCGCCTCGAGGGCGGGGCCGACGAATCCAGTCCACCGCAGCGGCGCGGCGACGACCAGCCGGGTTTCGATCACCGGCACGCCCCATCGGTAGGCGTCGGCACCGGGTCCCAACCCCAGTGTGAACTGCAGCTCCTCGAGGGCCTCGACACCGGATGCCGAGGCATAGGTGGAACCGGTTTCCCCACCGATGCCCATCAACACGATGGAGGCGCCCGCCACCAACAGCACGTCGGCGCCGGCCACGCACATCCCCGCCACTGTCAGCTCGACGCCGTCGGCGGCGGTGAGTGCCGTCGCCAACCGCAGCCACCGTTCCGCACTAGGTGTCATCGACGAGCCGTCTGGGAGGGTCGGCCCAGGTCGTTGGACGCCCAAGCCTGCCCGAGATCGGCCCTGAAGCGTTCCGAAGGTACCACTCCGCTTACCGTGCCTCCCATGGACCGGGGCCCACGTCGGGCCCGCTACCAGGGGCCGGGGTAGCTTGAGTTGGCGAGTCGTTGCCTGGCCGTCGACGAGCGAAGCAACAGGGTGCAACGTAGCAGCAGCCGCCACGTACCTCGTTCGGACCGGCGCAGCTTCTGCGGTCGAGGCCTGGCGGGGGCTCACACGCCGGTCGGGCGTAGGACGCCTCGGGTCTGGGTGACCTTGGCGACGCCGCGTCCGGCTGAGTCAGGGAGGTTGAGGAACGCGAGAGCTCCGCCCGCCGAATCGGCCAGAGCCATCAGGGCCCCGCCGTGGAGCACACGCCGCCGGTGCACAGCTCCGGCTGCCAGTCGAGGGTGAGGATCATCGAGGACGGTTCCACCAGCTCGGCTCGGACGCCGAGCGTGGCGCACAGCGGCATCCAGGTCTGGATGAACTCGGTCGCCTCGCATGGGTTCACCTTCTCAGCGTGGCACCGCCGAGGTCACGTCCGCATGGAACTTGTACCCCAGGCCTCGGATGGTGGTGATCCGCAGTGGTTGGGCGGGATCATCCTCGATCTTGGCCCGCAACCGCTTGATGTGGACGTCGAGGGTCTTGGTGTCCCCCACGTAGTGCGGGCCCCACACGCGGTCGATGAGCGTCTCCCGGGGCAGGACCCGGCCGGCGTTGGCCATGAGCAACTCGAGGAGCTCGAACTCCTTGAGCGGCAGGACGACCATCGATCCTCCCAGGTGGACCTCGTGGCGCTCGGCGTCGAGGCGCAGGTCGCCCACTTCGAGCACGTCGGTGCTGGGCGAGCTGGTCTCCATCGACGGGGCCCGGCGCAGGACGGCTCGCATCCTGGCCACCAGCTCCCGGAGGCGGTACGGCTTGGTGACGTAGTCGTCTGCTCCCACCTCGAGGCCCACCACGGTGTCGATCTCGCTGCTCTTCGCCGTGACCATGATGATGGGTACCCGGGAGCGGGTGCGGACCTCCCGGCAGACGTCGATACCGGACATGCGCGGCAGCCACACGTCGAGGAGGATCAGATCGGGTCGGACCTGTTCGAACATCTCGATCCCCTCGACCCCATCTCGAGCCACCCTGACCAGGAAGCCTTCCCGCTTGAGGCCGACGACGAGCGCCTCGATGAACGACTCCTCATCCTCGACGACCAGCACGGTGGGGGGATCAGCCATGGGGTTCCTCTCTCAGGTCGTGGTGCGCCCTCGGTACCCCGGCCATGGACAGGCGGAGAATGAAGGTGGATCCCTCGCCCTCCGTGGACGTCACGTCGACCGTGCCCCCGTGGTTGGCGGCGACGTGACGGACGATCGACAGGCCCAGGCCGGTGCCGCCCGTCGTGCGGGACCGGGCCCTGTCGACCCGGTAGAAGCGCTCGAAGATGCGTTCCATGTCGCGCTGGGGGATGCCGATCCCCCGGTCCGAGATGGCGATGTTGATGAAGCCGTCGCCGGCCCGGGCGCTCACCCGCACCAGGCCGTCGTTCTCCGAGTACTTGACGGCGTTGTCCACCAGGTTGGAGATGGCGGACACCAGATCCCGCCGGTTGCAGGTCAGGCTCAGGTCGTCCGGGATGTCGCCGACCTCCAGGAGGACGTCCCGGGCCGATGCCAGGGGTCGCAGTGGCCCGAGCGCCTCGTCGACCAGGTCGGCAACGGTGGTCTCCTCGGGCACGGGGCCCTCGTTGACCTCGATTCGGGACAGGTCCAGGAGGTCGTCGATGATCCGGCCCAGGCGTTCGGCTTCGGTCGCCACCCGTTGCGAGAGTCGGGTGATGACCTCGGGATCCTCCTCTTCCTCGAGGGTCTCGGCCAGCAGTCCAAGGGCTCCCACGGGCGTCTTCAGCTCGTGGCTGACGTTGGCCACGAAGTCACGGCGGATGGCGTCGATCCGCTGGCGCTCGGATGCGTCCTCCACGATGGCCACCGCCCCGGTGGCCCCCTCGGAGTCAGCGAGACGGGAGGCCCGCACCACCAGGGTGCGCCGGGTGGGCGAGAAGAGCTCGAGGGCGCTCTCGCTCGTCGAGCCCCGCCGGGCGTCGCCCAAGCGGTCTTCGATGGCCTGGCCGACGAGAGCGCCGTCCAGGCGGGAAGGGACCAGAGCCGTGGCTTGGCGGTTGCGGAACAGCTCGATGCCGTTCTGGTCACAGATCACCACCCCCTCGCTGACACGGTCCAGGGCGGCCCGGAGGCAGGAGACCAGGTGCTCGGCCTGAGCCAGTCGGTCGTCATCGGGCCCGGCCAGGGTGTCCACCCGCGGCGATCCGGCCCGGCGGATCATTGCGGCGTCAGCATCCTTGGGTGCGTGCTCATCAGATCATCTTCCTTCCGTCAGCGAGGCATCCGCTTGTACCGCGGGCGCCATTCGCTGATGGGGCACCGTAGAGCCGCCCGAAGGACAGACGCCGACACTGTTGTGAATCCATGGTGAACGTGATCTGAACTTTAGGGGGTGAGTGGGGCGAAAGCGCTGGTGGGCCCGGCCGCCTGGTTGAGAACCCGTCCCCGAGCAAGCATCATCGGATGGTGCCCGATGACGCGGTGTTGAGCGAACGAAACGTCGACCCTTCCCCCCGCCCGGTTCCCCAGTTCCAGGTGAGCCAATCGGGGCCGTCGTCGCGTCAGGCGGAGCCGAGCGGCGAAGCGGTCTACCACGTCCAGGACATGGACTTTCTCTACGGGGCCTTCCGGGCTCTGAGCAACGTCAACCTCGAGATCTACCGCAACCAGGTCACAGCGCTCATCGGCCCTTCTGGGTGTGGCAAGACGACCTTCCTGCGCTGTCTGAACCGGATGAACGATCTGGTGCCGGGGGCGCGCGTGGAGGGCATGATCCGCTATCGCGGGCAGGACCTCTATGGTCCGGACATCAAGCCCATCGAGTTGCGGCGCAAGGTCGGGATGGTGTTCCAGAAGCCCAACCCGTTCCCCAAGTCGATCTACGAGAACGTCGCCTTCACCCCCCGGGCCAACGGGGCCCGGCGAT
>JALYVP010000227.1 GCA_030853185.1 Actinomycetota bacterium
CTTGGGTGACGACGACCGGTTTGTGCTCCTTGGAGGTGTGCCATGCCGCCCACCACGGTCCGCCGAGGTCGAGTGTTTGGCTGGGAAAGCCGGCCAGTTCGCCGATCGAGAGTCGTAAGGCGTCGGCTAGGGCGACAGCTAGACGTAGGACCGGTTGGGCCTGTCCTGCCTCGTAGCGGTTGATCTGGCGTTTGTCGACGCCGGCAGCGGCACCCAACTCTGCTTGGGTCATGCCGAGCTCTAGACGCCGCCGGCGAAGCATCTCGTGAAACTCCATCAGCTACTGGTGGTCTCCATAAGGGGATCGGATATCCCGAGCACGCGAAAGCATAGTGTTTTTAGGAAGGATAGTTCTCCTGAAGGGGAAGAATAGTGCACATAGGGTTTCGGCGGGGTGGTTACTATCTGTGGGAGGTGATCGTCGAAGCGCCACGACGTGGGCGCTGTGGTTCGGACAGAGGAGAGGCGAGGCGTAGCCGGTGGCGAATGCGGATCGGGAGAGCAGGTCACTGTCGGCTGGGCAGCTCACCGCGGTCAACGACATGACACCACTGGCGGCCGCTTTGCGTTACTCCGAGCTCGGGTTGCCGGTTTTTCCGGTGGCCCCGGTCGACCAGACGAGCGGACTGTGTGGCTGTAAGGACGGCCCGGGGTGTGAGGCTGTAGGTAAGCATCCGCTGGTGAAGTGGGCGGACAAGGCGACCACCACCCGCAAACAGGTCACCAGCTGGTGGGCCTGGAAACCCAACGCCAACATTGGCATCCCGACTGGGGAACGTTCTGGGCTGGTGGTGGTCGACATCGACCGCCAGCACGGCGGGCCGGCGACCCGCAAGAGCCTCGAGGATGCGGGACTGGTGTTCCCGCCGACGTTGGCGGCCAGGACCCGTAACGGCGGGTGGCACTTCGTGTACCAGGCGCCGGCCGGTCGGCGGGTGGCCAACACGACTGCTGCGCTGTGCGGGGTCGGGGAGACACCGGGGATCGACGTGCGAGGCGACGGCGGTTACATCATCGTCGCCCCGTCGCTGCGCCCGATCGACCCCGACCCGGCGACCGGTGCGCTGAGGTTCGGCCGGTACAGCTGGGTATCGGGGGATCATCCGATGGCGCCGGCCCCGTCGTGGGTGGTCACCCCCAAGGAGGCCCCGAAGCCGGCGCCTGCACCGACCCGGGCGCCGGTAGGCGAACGGATCGGCCGCGATCCTCACAAGCGGGCCGCCGCCGCGTTGACCGCCGAGGTCCGTCGGGTTCTGGACTCCCGGGCCGAAGGTCGAAACAACTGTCTGTTCCAGGCGGCCGCCAACCTTTTCGAGATCGTCAACACCGGCTACCTCGACGAACACTTGGTCCGCTCCGAGCTGACCGTAGCGGCTTTGTCGGTCGGGCTTGGCGAACGGGAGATCGTCCAAACCCTCGACGCCCAGTGGCGCCGCAAGCAAGGCAGCGCCCGGCCGGGTTGGGGGCCTTCACCGATCTCACCGAACCAGGACAGCCTCCGGCTACGTCGAAGCACAACGATGCTCGACTCCGGCTTTCCTGGCCGGAGCGGCGGCGGTTTCGGCAGGTGAAGCATGGGAGGTGGTAGAGGATGGGTGGTCGGGCTGGCTGTGGGCGGTCCGCTGGCTCTTATCCTGTTTTTGGTGGTGATTCTCGGCGGCGGGGCGGGCGCTGGAAGCAGTGTCGGGAACCTGACCAGCGGGCTGCAAGCCGGCGCCGCCCTCAACGCCGGGGTTATTCCCAACCAGGCGTGGGTGCCATGGATCGAGAAGGCCGGCGGTTTGTGCCCGACGTTCCCGGCGCCGGTGATCGCGGCGCAAATCCAGGCCGAAAGCGGCTGGAACCCGAATGCCGTGTCACCTACCGGGGCGCAGGGGCTGTCGCAGTTCGAGCCGGGCACCTGGCCGGCATACAGCAACAACGTCGCCGGCGACGGCAACGTGTCGCCGTTCAACCCACCCGACGCCATCATGGCCCAAGGCCGCTATGACTGCGCCCTGGCCACCGCCGTCGACGGACTGTCGAAATCGACGGGGATCCCGGTAGTGACCTTGGCCCTCGACGGATACAACGCCGGGCTCGGCGCTGTATCGGCCGCCGGCGGCATACCTCACAACTCCCAAACCGAGGCGTACGCCCCCGAGATCGAGGCGCTCGCCGGCCAGTACAGCGGGCTGACCCTGATTTCAGCGGTGAGCGGCCAGCTCGCCCAAGGCGAATTGGCCGCGGCGTCAGCCGAGATCGGACGCCCGTATGTGTGGGGTGGCGGCACCCCCCTCGGACCGTCAGGTTCGGCCGTCGCCCCACCCGGACTGGTCGGCCAACCCGGCTTCGACTGCTCCGGGCTGGTCCTCTACGCCATATTCCAAGCGTCCGGCGGGACCGTGCAGCTACCGCACAGCAGCGAAACCCAGGCCACCATGGGCCAAAACGTGGCCACCGGGCCCGGGTCGGCGGTCCTGGGTTCAGGGCTGCTACAACCCGGCGACGTGATCGCCTTCCAGCTGGGAACCCCCGGCGACTACGACCACATCGGCATCTACGCTGGTAACGGCACGATGATTGTCGCCCCTCAAACCGGCGGCCAGGTCGACCTCGAAAACCTGAACACCCCCTACTGGTTGGGGGTCCCCTGGTCGGCCCGGAGGTTCGGGTGACCGGCCGGGCCAACACTGCAGCTGCGACCATCTTGGTGGTAGTGCTAGCAGGGTGCGGCGGGTCCGCCAAAGCCAAGGTGACCGCCAAGAGCATCCCGTCCACCACGGTGCCGGCCTCCTCGACGAGCACAGCCGCAGACACCACGACCGGCCCGGCGACGGGCGGCGTGCCGACTTCGACCGTCCAGTCTCTCCCCGCAACCTCAGAGCAGACCGCGGCGCCGGCCACAACAACCGTCCCGGCCGGCAACTTCGGTAGCGTCAATCGAACCGACCCGACCGCTGTCGCCGAAGCCGTCCTCGAAGCCAACTTCGGCTCCAACACCACCACCGACACCAGCCCTTTCGATGCCGTGAAACGGTCCCTGATCTGGTACACACCGGCCGGCGCCGCCCAGGTGTTGGCGAGCGCCCCGACAGGCCCGGCCGGCGCCGAGTGGACCACCTGGACCCAACATAAGGTGACCGCCACCGTAACCGTCCAGGTCAACCACGACTCGGGCGCGCCCCCCGACACTCCGACGGCCTCCTACCGCCAGTTCAACGTGCTCGTCACCCCCCACGGCGCCGACGGCTGGACCTCACCCCCAGACCAGTACCAGTGCTTCGTGACCCTGACCACCCCTGGCCCGGGCAGCCCGTGGCAGGTAGCGACCATCCAAACCCAGTGAGCCAATGACAATCATGACCCCCCACGGCCAACCAGCCGGAACATCAGACACCACCGGCGCCGCCGGCCCCTACTGGGCGTGGGTCGGCGCGCATGGCGGCGCCGGGACTACGACGTTGTCTGAAGCCATCCCAGGCGGGGTCGATCTCGGCCGAAGCCTGCCCTGGCAGGTCGGGCTGAGCAATCTTCCCACCGTGGTGGTGTGCCGGAGCAACGCCCGAGGCCTCACCGCCGCCCGCGACTTCGCGGCCATGGCCAACCAACACACCCGGCTGCTCGGCCTAGTCGTCGTCGCCGACATGCCCGAACGGAAAAAGCCGAAGATTCTCGCCGAGAGCCTCTATGTCACACGTGGAGCGTTCAATAGCCAGGTGTGGGAAATGCCGTGGGTGCCGTCGTGGCGTCTGGGAGAACCACCCAGCCGTCTCAACAACCCGCGCGAAGTTCGTGACCTGTTGAGAACCCTGTGGACTGCCGTCAACCTCCCGCTACCCGGCGGGGCCAACCAGCAAAGGAGCAAACCGTGATGTTCCCCCTTGTACACGCTGCGCTGACAGCCAGCCACCACTACTTGGCCGACACCCCCACCCCGGGCAACCCCACCCTGCCCGGCAACACAGCAGGCAAGCTCGACACCGTCCTCGGCTGGGTCAAGTACCTCGGGCTCGCCGCCTGCATCGCCGGGCTGTTCATGGTCGGGGGAAAAATGGCCCTCAGCCACCGCAACGGCAGCGGCGGTGAACACATGGCCGGCCTGGGCTACGTCGCCGGCGCCCTGATCATCATCGGCGGCGCCTCCTCGATCGTCAGCTTCCTAGCCACCTAAACCATCTTCCCCCGTAGCGAAAGGGACCTCGTGGACTCCTACGCCGTAGACGAACCAGGCTTCTGGCGGCCAGCAACCATCGCCGCCGGCATCATCCTGCTCCTAGTCCTCTTCGCCGGTGCCTTCGTGATCATCGTGGAACAGGGGGGCGGGAGCAACACACATCCGGGGGCGCAACAGCCCACCCCCGGCTCAGTCCAGACCGGCGGCGGCACCCCCAGCTCCGCAACCCCGCCGACAACGGCCGGCACCGGCACGCACTGCTCGCTGCCCGCCGGCGACCAGACAGTCCCACAGGCAACCCCCCAAGGGATCACATGGCAGATCTACCAAACCGTCGCGCTGCCATTCTCTAAGACCTATGGCCCGCAAGTCATCGACGGGGATATCGCACGCTGCTACGCCCACGACCCTTTAGGGGCCTTGCTCGCAGCTACGCAACTATCGATACGGGTTGTTGCGTCGCCAAGCACTGACGTGGCGCGAGAGCAGGTGGTGCCAGGGCCAGGCCAAACGGCTTTTATATCGCAGGACGTGCAAACCCCAGGCGGGAACACTCCGGGGACCTTCGCGCAGATAGCGGGTTTCAAGTTTGTTACGTACAGCCCAGCAACTGCGGTCATTGAGATAGCGACTCGTGAAACCAACGGGAATTATCAGGCCGGAGCCGTAACGGTGGAGTGGATGAATGGCGATTGGAAGCTCCTGTTACAGCCCACTGGAGGGACGTCGCCGAACGTCCTACCTCTTTCATCTCTTGTCGGGTTCTCAACATGGGCGGGGGTCTAGAAGTGGGCTGTAGTGGTCTGAATGCGCTCAATCCGGGTTGCCAGTTGGGAAATCTGGCTGGTGGAGTGGCGAGTAACGTGGCGGGCGATTTTATTAAGACGGCGGCGTCGGATGCGGCGAACGCGGCTGACAATTTGTTGAAGACGTTGGCGACGGCTTGGACGCAGGTGCCTACCCCGACGGCCGGGAACTGTTCAACGGACGCTGCTGGTGCCTACTCTTGTAACCCGGCGGCGGGCGGCAATGCCGGAGCGACCCAGTTCATTCAGGGCGACCTGAAGACCTTGACGTTGTTCGTGGGTGTCGGCGCATTGTTGTTCGCGGCGGGGAGGATGGCGTTTTTGCGGCGGGGGGAACCGATGCGCGAAGCAGTCGGCGGGTTGTTCCGGCTGCTGGTGGTATCGGGTGCTGGTCTGGCGTTTCTGACGATCATGGCCCAAGCCGGCGATTCGTTCTCGAGTTGGGTGCTGAGCTCGGCGCCTAACAGCAGTGGTGGCGGCCTGGCCCAGGCGACCACCTTGTTCAAGCTTTCGGGGGGCGGCCTGAGCGGCGCGGCCCCGTTTCTGCTGCTGATTTTGGCCATCCTGGCCATCTTGGCCACACTCATCCAGCTGTTTTTGATCGTGGTGCGGGGGGCGCTTTTGGTGGTCATGGCCGGAACGTGGCCGTTGTCGGCGGCGGCGTCGATGACCGGGGCGGGCACCCAGTGGTTCAAGAAGACAACCGGCTATCTGATCGCTTTTCTGTTGTACAAGCCGGCGGCGGCGATCTGTTACGCCCTGGCGTTCTATCTGATCCAGAACCCACCAGCCAACGGGGACCCGATCGTGACCCAGATCGAGGGGGTGGTTCTGATCATCCTGGCCACCTTGACGCTGCCGGCGTTGTTGAAATT
>JALYVP010000228.1 GCA_030853185.1 Actinomycetota bacterium
CCCCCCCCCCCCCCACCCCGGCAAGCCTCCCCGAAAGGATCTCCAATGCTCCACGCCACCCTTCTCTGCGACGGGACGGTCATCACCGTGACCGGGGCCCTCGACGTCGCCTCCGCCCGCCGGCTCGACGGCTTCAGCCGTACCGTCATCGTGCGCAGCGCCTCGGCCGTTGTGCGCAGGATGCTCGATCTGGTCGATGTCGGTCGGACCTTCGTGGTCATCCCAGCCGACGCCAATGCCAGTGCACGGAACGGCGACCGCCATGCTGGTGGCGTTCCTCATCTGCCAGGCTGCCCTGTCGGGTATCGACAGCTCGCCCGAGAACGTGGCCGCGCCCAGCTCCCGTTCTCTCGACACGCCGATCGTTTCCCGCGGGCCAAGCATGTCAATGTCGCCGCAGCCATCTCCAACAGCGGTTCTCACCCGCCCCACCCGGTGTCGGCGTGCAAGTCGCGCATGAGCAGCAGGTTTAGGCCGATGAGGCCGAGACCCGGTCCGATCAGCCAGCGGATCGGCACCTGCTCGGACAGGCGCCCGGCGGGGAGGGGCTGGCGCCGGCGAGCGTCGAGTCGGTGCGGCTCGACCCTGAGTTGCGGGAGAAGCCGGCCGAACGTGCGCGGGAACTTGCCGATACCGACCGAGGAGCAGCACTGCTGGACGACTTGTTCAGCCAACTTCTCCGGGTGAATCGGATACTCGTAGCGGCGCCTTGATCCCTTCTCGCCCCGTCGCGGTGGTGCCGGCCAACCGCTGTCCCGCAGCCGGATCCTTGACCGGCACGCCCTGGTGGACCTTCCGGACGCGGGTCCCGTGCGGCCAAGCAGCAGGCCGCCCCGTTCGCACCTGGTTTGAGATCGTCGCTCCGGCGCTGGGAACACTCGGCCCGCTGCTAGCCGCCTCGGGTGCCGGGGCTAGCCGACCCGTCCCGGCACTGTGGCGGGCCGGCTGCCCGGGCTGGCGGCGCAGTCGGCGTTACCCGGCGGCCCGGCCGGCGCGCTCGATCGAGTCGGCGATCTGCTCCTCGGTGAGCAGCGGGAACATGCCCCGGAAGCCGTCGTCGCTGACATGGCTCCAGTCGTAGATCTGGGTGACGCTCGTCCCGCCGCCGGACGGCTCCAGCTCCCAGGTGTAGGTGTGGCCCCGCGCCACCATGTCACCGATCTTGTCCTTGTAGCCGTCCAAGGGGTACAGCTCGGGGGCCCAGCCGATGGTGCGGCCTTCCTCATAGGCGGTGATCGTGTTGCGGATCTGGTAGTCGCCGAGGTTGGGGTTGTTCATGTTCATGATGAACTGGTCGCCGACTGCGCTGACATTCCCGGCGCTGCCCTCGATCCCGCGCAACATCCCGGCGCCGTCGAAGTCGGGATGGCGCGATGGCATGGCCAGCAGCGCAAAGAGCGCCGCCGGCTCGGCGTCGACGGTGCGGGTGACTCGGATCGAATCGGCCATGGATCCTCCCAGGTTGTCCTCTCCCGAGGATGACCCATCACCGCGGCGGGCGGCAAACCCGGGCCGGCGGCCGGCCGTGCCCGGCTCCACCTGCGCCGAATTGGAACAACGGCCCGCTACCCGGTTTGATCTCGCCCCGAGCAACGTCGGCGGCGCGCTGGCCGTGGGCGAGGGCCTGGACGAGCGGGGTGAGCAGCAGGGCGGCGGCGGGGCCGATGATGTGGGCGCCGAGGAGGCGTCCGCTGCGGGGGTCGGCGTAGATGGTGCAGAAGCCGCTGTCGTCGCGCAGGGCCCAGCCGTAGGCGACATCACCGAAGGGGGTTGAGGCAACGACGTGGTCCACGCCCTCGAGGTCCTGGCGGCGAGCGCCGACCGAGGCGACCTGGGGCTCAGAGAACACCGCCGAGGGGACGGCCTCGTGCGGCAGCGGGCGGAGGTCGTCGGGGTGGCCAAGATTGTGGGCGATGGTGCGGGCCTCGGCGTTGGCGACGTGCTTGAGCGGATGCGGCGAGGCGCAGTCCCCGAGCCCAGACCCCCTCGGCCGCCCGCCCGTAGCGGTCGGCCTCGATGCGACCGTCGTCGGTGAGGCCGACGCCTCCTGCGTCCACATCAAGACCGCCGGTGTTTGGCCTGCGGCCGGTGGCGACGAGCAGCGTCCCGGCGGCGAAAGAGCGCCCGTCGTTGGCCGGCCGGCCCACCACGCCCACGTTGACGAACAGCGCATCGTCCACATGGCGCTGCCAGGGAAGCCCGCTGGTGGGTGCAGAGCACGAGATTGGCGCCGCTGGCCGCCAGGCGCCGGCGGATGTCGGCGTCGGGCAACGACTCCCACAAGAAGTCGTTCAGCCCGAGAGGCGAGGCGTGCACGAGGTGAACGTCGACGCCGCCGATCATCTCCCGCCGCTCGTCGGCAAGGACCGCATCCATGACGCGAAGGGGGTGCTCACATGAGCCCGGGTGTGGTCGCAGGCGATCTGGGCGAAGTGGTTGTCCTGGGGATCCCGGTAGCCGCAGCCGCAGATGGCCACCGTCGTAGTTGCCGGCGACGCACTCCACGTTGCCGTCACGCAACAACGGCCACAGGGCCTCGGGTTCGGCGCCTAACCCGCCGAGATCACCCAGGCAGATGATGCGCTCACAGCGCCGCCGGTCGGCATCATCGAGAAGGGCCCTCAGGGCGTACGGGTTCGAGTAGGGCCCTCAGAAGGCAGCCAGTCTCATCAGCGGGGGCTGGTGGCGATGCTGTGACGGATCTCGGTGACCGTCTCCAGCGATCGTCCGACCGCATCGACGCCTCCCCGGGCCGCATAGATGACCATGGCGGCCACACCGACGAGCCAGAACACGATGACGAGGGCGTAGGAGGCGGTGGCGCCCAGGCTGGTGGCCAGGTTGGGCAGCAGGAACACCCCGCAGATGGCCCCGATGCGGCCGACACCCACCGACGCGCCCACCCCGGCGCCGCGCAGGTGGGTCGGGAACAACTCGGTGAAGGTGGGGTAGGCGGCTGTCCAGGCGCCGGTGCCCAGACCGCTCGACACCGCGAAGGCGATGGTGACCAGCGCCGCGCTTCGGGTGGCGGTGGCGCCGGCGAGCAACGCCACTCCACCGGCCGCCAACGTGTAGAACAACACCACGGTGCGATGCCGGCCCAGTCGATCGAACACGACGGTCATGGCCACACCCCCACCCAGGGCACCGACGTTGCCCACGATGTAGAAGAAGGGGATGCTGGCCTGGGAGATGGCCACCTTCGGCAGGACCACGACCGTCAGCAGGGCGAAGATGCCGTAATAGCCGAACGCCTCGGCCAGGTCGAGCAGGCAACCGAGGGCGAGCCGGCCCGGATACCGACTGACGAGCTCGGCGAGGGCCTCCCTGAACGAGGGACTGCTCCGCTCGATGCCTGCCGTCGCCACCAGGTCCCCCGTCGTGCCCGCCGCCGCTTCGAGTCGCGAGACGATGGCGTCCGCCTCGTCGAGGCGCCCCTGGCTGGCCAGCCAGCGGGGGGACTCCGGCAGTCGGCGGCGAAAAGCCAGCACGACCAGGGCCAGGGCGCCGCCGACACCGAAGATGTAGCGCCATGAGGTGGTGTTGGGCAGGGCCAGGGTGTCCAGCGCGAAGTACGCCACCAGGCCGGCCACGATGGCGCCCGCCGGCCAGAACTGCATGACCGCGGCGTTGGCCTTGCCCCGCACCCTGGCCGGCATGAACTCGGCGATGGCCGAGTTGACGATGGCGTACTCGGCGCCGACGCCGAGAGCGGCCAGGGCGCGAAAGACGTAGACGGTTGTCAGATCGGGGGACAGACCGGTGAGCACGGTGAAGAAGGCGTAGCAAACCAGGGTCAGGACGAACAGACGGCGCCGGCCGAACCGGTCGGCCAGGCGACCACCGACGAGGGCCCCAACCAGGATGCCACCCAGCCACACCGCCAGGACGGCGTCGCGCTGCGACGTGCTGGCGTGAAAGTGGTCCCCCAACGGCCCGACGGCGCTGCCGAAGAGGGAGACCTCCAGAGAATCGAACAGCCAACCCGCGCCCAGTGCCAGCAGGATGCCCCTGTGCGCCGGACTCCAGCGCAACCGGTCAAGCCGTGCCCCGATCTGGTTCGCGCTGCTCGCTGTGCTCATGACCCGATCCCCCCTGCGCGACCAGGCTGAGCGCCGATATGAACACAGGTTGATGGCCGCCGTCCCATGGTCGCAGGGTGGGACAAATGCGTCAAGACGCCGCCAGAGTGCCCGCGGTAGGCTGGGATTCACTGTCTAGGAGGGAGCCGTCATGGCTGACGAACACCAATCTCACACTTCAGGAGTCGAACGCGGGGAGGACAAGGCTGAGAGCGAGGCTGAAGGGTCCGAGCGAGAAGGCAAGCGTCCCGCCGGGTCCGTCGACGGCTCTACCAACATCGATCAGGACGAAGAAGTCACATCTTCGGGGACCGTGGATATGCCCCCCGCTTGACTGGTTGCCGTTGGGGGTGATCGTCACACCGCCGAGCACGATCGGAACCGAAACCTGCCGCGTCCAGCTCGACGCCGACCCGACCTTGGCCGCGGCCGGTAGCGAACGGCTGGCCGCTACCGTTCGGACGTGGAGCTGGAGCGGCGCTCGAACCCTGCGCCGGGAGGTGTCCGCCGCCGGTTTCTCCAGGTGGCGCTCGGGATCGCCGCCATCGTCACGGTGGTAGCCGTGTCGGTCGGCGCCACCGGCTCCCACCACGGTGGGGCCGGCACCGCCCGGGCGTCGGGCACCACCCCGACCCGATCGGGCTCGCCGACCCCCCACGCCGCCAGCCTGGGCCTTCCCACCCTCGGCAGCTCGGAAAGCCTCGATGCCAACGTCGACGGTCTTGACGACATCGGCGACCCGTACGTGCTCACCGTCCCGCCCGGTGAGCACGGGAACCCTCACACCAGCTACGTCCTCTACTGGACGACCGACTGGAACTCGAACGTGCCGACGGCGGTGTCCAGCGATCACGTCCACTGGCGCCGGGTCGCTGATTCGCTGCCCGTCCTACCGTCGTGGGCCATGAGCTCGGCGACCATGACCTGGGGTCCGACCGTGCACCGGGTGGGAACCGCCTGGGTGCTGTACTTCAGCACCGAGGACGCGGCCAGCAGGCTCGAGTGCCTGGGTCGGGCCACGTCGTCGAGCCCGACGGGTCCCTTCACCGACACCACCTCGGCGCCGCTCGTGTGCCAGACGGCCCTCGGAGGTGACATCGACCCGAGCGTCGCCACCGACACCTCCGGCGCCTCGGCCCTGCTGTGGAAGAACGACGGCAACGCCAACGGAGCGCCGGTGAGCATGTGGGAGCAGCCCCTGGCCGCCGACGGGCTGTCGGTGACCGCCTCACCCACCCGCCTCATCGGCGCCGACCAGGCGTGGGAGCACAACATCGTCGAGGGTCCGGCCATGCTGGCCGCCAGCGGGGGCGGCTTTTGGCTGTTCTACTCCGGGGGCACCTGGCAGTCCAACACCTACGACACCGGTGTCGCCTGGTGCGCCACGGTGGCGGGACCATGCCGGAAGACCGCCAACGCGCCCCTGCTCTCCAGCACCCCCACCGCCGTGTCCCCCGGCGGCTTCGACACCTTCGTCGACGGGCAGGGGAAGCTGTGGGCGTCGTACTCCGCCTTCCCCGAGGCACCCGCTGACGCCCGTGCCGCCATGGCCGAGAGCCGGGTGCTCGAGATCGCGCCGGTGCTCTCCCACTGAGCGGGACCGATGGTGGTCATGGCTTACGAGTCGGGTCTCGTCGGGCCTCGGAGCTGGAGCTGGGTCCTGGTGGCGTCGTCGAGGACGACGGCACCGGCCAGCAGGCTGGGGGCCACCCGGTCCAGGACCCGACGGTGTTCGGGACCGAGGG
>JALYVP010000229.1 GCA_030853185.1 Actinomycetota bacterium
CGATCTGGGCGACCCCCGGCTGGCCCTACCGGCCTTCGACGGGTTGGCCCAGACCGAGTGGTACCAGGCCCAGAGCCCCGAGGTCCAGGCCCGCGTCGGCGCCCACCGGGTGGCCGCCATGATGAAGACGGGCTGGCACTTCGAGAACCTGTTGCAGCAGGGCCTGCTCAAGTATGCCTTCCGCTTGCCGAACGGCTCCCCGCAGTTCCGCTATCTGCATCATGAGATCGCCGAGGAGAGCCAGCACACCATGATGTTCCAGGAGTTCGTGGACCGGACCGGCCTGGCCGTCACCGGGATGCCCCGGACCATGGTCAAGCTCTTCGAGTGGGGTCTGTCCGCCATCACCCGCTTCCGCCCTGCGGCCTTCTTCATGGCGGTCCTGGCCGGCGAGGAACCCGTCGACTACGTCCAGAAGCTCAACCTGCGATCGGAGACGATCCACCCGCTGGTGGAGCGCATCATGCGCATCCATGTGGTGGAGGAGGCCCGCCACGTGTCCTATGCCCGGGGCCTGGTCAAGGAGTTGGTCCCCGGTCTGAACCGGGTGCAGACGTTCGCACTCAGCGTCACGGTGCCGGTCATGTTCGGCATCCTCACCCCGCTGATGGTCAGCCCCCCCTTCCAGCTGGAGGCCAGCGGGGTGCCCCGCTCGGTGATCCGCGAGGCTCGGCGCAGCCAGGCCACTCGCGCCCTGGTGCGCGAATCGGCGGCCAAGCCCAAGCGCCTGTCAGAGGAGCTGGGCCTGATGAACCGGGTCAGCCGGCGCCTGTGGGCCCGGGTCGGCCTCTAAGTCGCTCCCGCCCAACCAGCCCGGCAGCCGCTACTCGAGGAGTGACCGGAGCCGGTCGGACATGGCGGTGCGGAAGAGGGCCTGGACCACGTCGGTGGCGATCAGCTCCAGCCGCTCGCTCTCGGCGCTCAGAGCATCGGCGTCCACCTCGGGGCCGTGGGTGACCTGCTCGATCAGGTGGTCGGTGGCCAGGTTGATGAACGCCTCAGCGGTGTCGACCGCGGCTTGGCGGGCCACGGCCACCGCCTCGAGCTGGGCCTCGACCGGGATGCCCATGGCCACCAGCTCTTCGGCCCGGCGCAACACGGTTGGGCTGAGGACCACGATGGTGTCATCGTCGATGACCTCGATCAGCTCGAGGGCCTCGGCCCGCTTGGTGACCGCGTCGCGGTCCTCGGCCTTGAACCGGCCGTCGAGCTCGCTCACCGACACCTCGTAGGGCTCCTCGGGACTGAACTGTTGGAGCACCATGGCCGAGAACGACCCCTCGGAGGCGATGACCCGGGAGATGGTGGCCAGATTCATCCCCTGCTCCTGGAGCCGGCGGACCAGTTCGAGGCGCTCGATGTGCGACGGCCCGTAATAGCCGGTCCGGCCCCGCAGCTCCGGGGGTTGGAGCAGTCCCTTGGCCTGGTAGGCGCGGATGTTGCGGGTCGTCATCCCCAGGTGAGCGGCGAGCTCGTCGATGGTGAGCTCCTGGTGCGCCACGATGCTTCAGGGTAGCGGCGAAACCAGGTCGGGAACGGACCAACCGGACACCTCTCGGCCGCCTGCTACGGCCTCCGGTCCCCGTAGTAGGGGCAGTGCCGGCAGCCGGTATCGCAGCACGTGCCCCGCTCCCAGAGGAACTGGGCGGTGAGGACGGTCCAGCCCGTCGTCGGGTCGACGTAGTTGGTCCGGCCGGCGGCGACCGCCCGGCGGTGAGCGGCGAGGACCGAGGCGCTGTCGGGGCGACCCCGGTCCAGGCGGTGCGGGTGGGGATCGACCAGGTGGTCGGGCAGGAGCGGGACCGGCCGGTCCGCCTCACCGGCGGTCAGGGAACGACGGGGCGACATTGCCCAAACATCACCGCCGCACCGGGCGGAGGGTGTCGGTACCCAGGTACGGGATCAGGGCGTCGGGGACGGCGACGGTGCCATCGGGACGCTGCCCGTGCTCGACGATCGCCGCCCACACCCGGGGGGTCGCCAGCCCCGACGCGTTGAGGGAGTGAACCAGCTCCACCTTGTTGCCCTCCGTGCGGCGCAGCCGGATCCCGCCCCGGCGAGCCTGGAAGTCGGTGACCAGGCTGACCGAGCTGACCTCCAACCACCGGTCGACGCCCGGGGCGTAGACCTCCAGGTCGTAGACCCGGGCGGCCGAGAACGTCAGGTCGGCGGAGCACAGCTCGACCACCCGGTACGGCAGCCCGAGGGCGATGATGGCCTTCTCGGCGTCGGCCAGCAGCGCCGCCAGCTCGTGGCCGGAGTCCTCCGGGGCACACAGCTCGACCAGCTCGACCTTGTGGAACTCGTGCAGCCGTTGCATCCCCCGGGTGTCCTTGCCGGCCGCCCCCGCCTCCCGGCGCCAGCACACCGTGTAGGCCATGGTCCGCGCCGGCAGGTCGGCCTCGGCGATGATCTCCCCCTGGTACATGCCCATGAGGGCCACCTCGGCGGTCGGGACCAGCCACAGGTCGTCGTCGCGGAGGCGGTAGGCCTGCGACTCGAACTTGGTCAGGTGACCGGTCCTGGTGATGATCTCCTCGCGGACCACGTGGGCTGGGGCCACCTCGAGGTAGCGGTCACGGTGCAGGTCGAGCGCGAAGTCGACCAGGCCCCGAAGGAGACGGGCCCCGTCGCCGCGCAGCAGGGAGAACATCGTCCCGCTCAGCTTGGCCGCCCGGGCGGCGTCGAAGATGCCGAGGCGCTCGGCCACGTCCCAGTGGGTCTCCCAGGTCCGGCCGTCGTAATCGGCCGGATCGTAACCCTCGGTGCGGACCACGATGTTGTCAGCCTCACCGGCACCGTCGGGGGCGGCATCGGCGGGCAGGTTGGGCAGGCGGGAGACCACGTCGTCGAGGTCGGCTTCGGTGGACCGGAGCTCGCCCTCGAGGGCGTCGAGGGCGCTTCGGGCCCGGGCCATCGCCTCCTTGGCCTCGTCCGCCTCGGCGGTCCGGCCCTCGCGCATCAGCGCCCCGATCGCCGTAGCCCCGGCGTTGGCGTCCCGCCGGGCGTCGTCGACGGTCTTGACGCGGGACCGCCGGGCCACGGCGAGGTCGCGGGCGGAGCTGACCAGCGCCGGATCGACCCGCTTGCGGGCCAACCGGCGGGCGGTGTCGTCGAAATCGTCGAGGAGGAGGCGAACGTCGATCATGGGGGGAGTTTGGGGAATGGAGCGGCCGGTCTCGCCGAGCCCAACCGGAGCCTACCGGCCGGGGCGGCGCGGACGGGGCTAGGCGACGCCGAGGAGATCGACCACGAACACGAGCGTCTCGCCGCCCTTGATGACGCCGCCGGCGCCACGGTCGCCGTACCCGAGGTGGGGCGGGATGGTCAGCCGCCGCCGACCGCCGACCTTCATGCCGACCACGCCCTCGTCCCAGCCGGTGATGACCTGGCCGGACCCGAGCCCGAAGGCGAAGGGCTCGTTGCGATCCCACGAGGCGTCGAACTGCTTGCCCGTGGACCACGACACCCCCACGTAGTGGACCGACACGGGCTTGCCGGCGGTCGCTTCGGGCCCGTCGCCGACCTCGAGGTCCTCTTTGACCAGGTCGGCGGGGGGCTCGGTGTCGGGAATGGTGACCTCAGGCTTGGGCACAAGCGGCTCCTTGCTCGGCAGGGGACACTCCTGTCTACCCCGGCCCCGGCCGGAGCGACCACCGCGGCCGAGCGCAGAGGTTCAGGCGGTGGGGTCGGGCGGCGCCTGGCGGGCGGCGGCGGCCCGGGCTCTTGCCTGTTCCACCCGCTGGCGGAGCACCTCGGCCAGGGGAAGCGCCCCGGCCACCACGGCGACGACACCGAGGACGGACAAGGCGACGGTCGTGGCCAGGCCCACCGCCACCAGGGCGATGCCGACGGCGACGACAGCGCCACCCACCCACGACTCGTGGGCGCGGTGGCCGAGCGCGCGGCGCGCCCCCCTCAGCTTGTGCTCGAGGCGGAACAACAGCGATGCGCCCAACGACGGGTCGTCCGCTATCGCCTGCGCCTCGATCCGGGCGAACGCAGCCCGCTCTTCAGATGAGAGCGTCGCATCATCACGAGTGCTCATGGCCAGATCCCCTGTTCCCTACTCGTCCGGCGTGGCCGCCGGGATCCATTGGGCCCTTCCCGGCCCTGACTGCATTCTCTACCCACAAGACCACTTTCGGCCACCCATGTTCGCGCATCCGCCTACGCTGAGCCATGCGCCGATGGACAGCTGCCGACATCGGGGAGCGGACCGGAACGGTCGCGGTTGTCACCGGGGCCAACAGCGGGCTCGGTCTGCACACCTCCCTGGCTCTCGCGGCCCACGGCGCCGAGGTCGTCCTGGCGTGCCGCAGCCCCGAACGGGGGGCCGTCGCCGCCGAGCGGGTGGCGGCGGTGGCCACCGGACCAGCCCCCGTCGTCGTCCCCCTCGACCTGGCCGACCTGGGGTCGGTCGAGGCCTTCGCCAAGGACGTGGCCGGGAAGGTCGACCGGGTGGACACCCTGGTCAACAACGCCGGGGTCATGGCCATACCCCGGATGCTCACCGCCGACGGCTTCGAGATGCAGCTGGGGACCAACCACCTCGGCCACTTCGCCCTCACCCTCCGCCTGTGGCCCCTGCTGATCGCCCGGCCCGGAGCCCGGGTGGTCACGCTCAGCAGCGGGATGGCGGCCACCGGCCGGATCCGCTTCGACGACCTCCAAGGGGAGCACGGCTACCACCCGTGGGGGGCGTACGGCCAGGCCAAGCTGGCCAACCTGCTGTTCGCCTTCGAGCTGGATCGCATCATCCGCCGGCGGGGAATCGATGTGACCAGCGTGGCCGCCCATCCCGGCTTCTCGTCCACGGAGCTGATCAGCAACGGACCGCAGGACAGCGCCTCGTGGAGCGACCGGACCTTCCTGGCCTTGACCAAGGCCCTCGTGGCCCAGCCGGCGGCGGCCGGCGCCCTGCCGACGTTGTACGCGGCGGCCGCCCCCGGCGTGGAAGGCGGGCAGTACTTCGGTCCGCGGGGCCCAGTGCACCTCCGGGGCCTGCCGACCAGGGTTCGCCCGCCTCGAGCCGCCACCCGAGCGGACCAGGCCCGGCGCCTGTGGGAGGTCTCCGAGGAGCTGACCGGCACCCACCTGGATCACTAGATGTCCTACGCTCACCAGCGGCGTGTCAGCTGAGGTGGGCCTCGTGAGACGGCGCGGCGGGCATGGACTCGTGCTGACAGTCCTCCTTGTGTGCACGACCTTCCTGTTCGGCTGCGGAGGAGGAGGCAGCGCAGCTGCACTCTCGGACATTCAGGTCCAGCAGTGGCTGGGGACGGTGCAGCGGTATGCCGTGTTGTCTCCCGTCCCTCGCCACGACAGCGCTCAGCTCCTCTCGACCTGCTACCTGCTCACCAGGAGGCAGGTTCTCACTGACCTCGGTCACCCTCCGACGAGGTGGTCCGTGGTGGGTTCGAGGGCCGGTTCCATGGACTCCGCTCATGAGGCCACCACCTGCCGCCTCATCGACACCGAGTCCGGATATCCGAGCACGGCAGAGTTGGTCCTGCGGAAGGAGCCTGTCACTGCTGAGGGCCTTGATGTCCCCGCAGCTCCGTATGGGAGAGTGTCAGTCCCCGGGACCTCGTTCGTCGTGCTGTACACCGCCTGGCCGCTCAGCATGCCCGCTCCCGAGGCGATGCAGCGGGTCGTGCATGACATCGAGGTCGACATCATGAACCGTCTCCCGGCGCGTCCCTCGACGGGTACCTATGCGGCGCCGACTGAGACCTTCCTGATCCCCGCGCCGTAGCACCGTCATGGCGCCGGGTCGAGCCTGGAACCCACCTCGGCCCCTAGCGGGCCGAGAG
>JALYVP010000230.1 GCA_030853185.1 Actinomycetota bacterium
GTCGAGGCCGGCGCCGGCGGCGGCCAGAGCGGCGTCGACCAACCCGGCGGTGGCCAGCCGACCCTGCGCGTAGCCCCGGAGGTCCTCGACGGTGCCGACCCGCCCGTCGATGACGGCCTCCTCCATCCCCCCGGAGTGGGCGTGGCCGCCCGTCGGGAGCCGCCCGTCGGCCAGGAGCAGCAGGGTGGCGGTGGCGGCGGCCGGGCCCGGAGCCTGGGTCAAAACAGGAAGTACCGCTGCGTCATGGGCAGGTCGGCCGCGGGCTGCTCGGTGATCGTCTCGCCGTCGACGGTCACCTCGAAGCGGTCGGGGTCAACGGTGATCCGGGGCAGGACGTCGTTGCCGGGCAGGTCGGCCTTGGTCAGGCGGCGCGTGTCGGAGGCGGCAACCATTCGCCGCCCGAGGCCCAACCGGTCGGGGAGGCCGTCGTCCATGGCGGCGGGAGCCACCCAGGCCAGGGCGCAGGCCGCCGCCACCTTCGGCGCGGCCCCGAACATGGGCCGCCCCCACTGCGGTTGCGGCGTGGGGATCGACGCGTTGGCGTCGCCCATCTGAGCCCAGGCGATCATCCCCCCCTTGATGACCACCGCCGGGCGGACCCCGAAGAATCGGGGGTCGTAGAGCACCAGGTCGGCCATCTTGCCGGGATGGACCGACCCGACGTCGTCGGCCATGCCGTGCGCAACCGCCGGGCATATCGTGTACTTGGCGACGTAACGCCGGACCCGGTTGTTGTCGGCGGCGCCGTCGCCTGGCAGCGGGCCGCGGCGGCGCTTCATGACGTGTGCTGTCTGCCAGGTTCGGAGAATGACCTCGCCGATGCGGCCCATCGCCTGCGAATCGGAACCGATCATGGAGATGGCCCCGAGGTCGTGAAGCACATCCTCGGCTGCGATCGTCGCCGGCCGGATGCGGCTCTCGGCAAAGGCCAGGTCCTCGGGCACCGAAGGGTTGAGGTGGTGGCAGACCATCAGCATGTCGAGGTGCTCGTCGATGGTGTTGACGGTGTGCGGTCGAGTCGGGTTGGTCGACGACGGCAGCACGTTCGGCTCCCCCGCCACCGTGATGATGTCGGGGGCGTGGCCCCCGCCGGCTCCCTCGGTGTGGTAGGCGTGGATCGTCCGGCCGGCGATGGCCGCGAGCGTGGAGTCCACGAAACCAGCCTCGTTGAGGGTGTCGGTGTGGATGGCGGCCTGGACCCCGGCGGCGTCGCACACCTGGAGACAGGCGTCGATGGCGGCCGGGGTGGTCCCCCAGTCCTCATGGAGCTTGAACCCCGACGCTCCCGCCCGGAGCTGTTCCCACAGGCCTTCCTCCGAGACCGTGTTGCCCTTGCCGAGCAGGGCGACGTTCACCGGCCAGCCGTCGAGGGCGGTCAACATGGCGGCCAGATGCCAGGCGCCTGGGGTCACGGTCGTGGCCTTGGTCCCCTCCGCCGGCCCGGTGCCGCCGCCGATGACGGTGGTGATCCCCGAGGCCAGCCCCTCTTCGAGGATCTGGGGGCAGATCAGGTGGACGTGGCAGTCGATGGCCCCGGCCGTGAGGATCAGGCCGTTGCCGGCCAGGATCTCTGTGGACGGACCGATGCACAGGTGGGGGTCCACCCCGTCCATGGTGTCGGGGTTGCCGGCTTTGCCGAGGGCCACGATCCGCCCGTCGGTGACCCCGACGTCGGCTTTCAGGATCTTGTCGTGGTCCACGACGACGGCGCCGGTGATCACCAGGTCCGGCGCCCCCGCCTCCCGGGTGGTCCGGCTCTGGCCCATCGACTCGCGTATGACCTTCCCGCCCCCGAAGACGGCTTCGTCGCCGGCCCGGCCCGGCCCGCCACAGAGATCCTCGGTGATCTCGATCAGCAGGTCGGTGTCGGCCAGGCGGATCCGGTCACCGGTGGTGGGGCCGTAGAGGGCCGCGTACCGGGACCGGGACACCGGCTCAGGCATCGAGAGGACCGCCCACGTCGCCCCGGAAGCCGGCCATGTGGCGCGAGCCGCCGAACGCCACCAGCTCCACGTCGCGCTCGGCACCCGGTTCGAAGCGAACGCTGGTCCCGGCCGGCACGGCCAGGCGAAGCCCGCGGGCTGCGGCCCGGTCGAACCTCAGCGCCTGGTTGGTCTCGGCGAAGTGGAAGTGGGAACCGACCTGGACCGGTCGGTCCCCCGTGTTGGTCACCGCCACGGTGACCACCGCCCGGCCCTCGTTGATGATGACGGGTTCGTCGCCGACGATCACCTCGCCGGGGGTTCCCGCCGGCGTCGCGGTGATCACGGTATGGGCTGGTGCACGGTGACCAGCTTGGTGCCGTCGGGGAAGGTGGCTTCCACCTGGATGTCGTCGATCATCTCGGGGACGCCGGTCATGACGTCGTGGCGACTGAGGACCTCGCGCCCGGCGGTCATCAGCTCGGCGACGGAGCGACCGTCGCGGGCCCCCTCGAGGACGAAGCTGGTGATCAGAGCCACCGCCTCGGGATGGTTGAGCTTGACTCCTCTCGACCGCCGGTCCCGGGCGACCATGGCCGCGACGGAGACGAGCAGCTTGTCCCGCTCGTGGGGCGAGAGCTTCATGTCCCGGGCCGACCGTTCACTCCCGACGATCCTAGGCGGGAGCGGGTGGCCGGCGACCAGGGCGCCGACCCATCAGCGAGAGGCCATGCCGGCGGGGACCTTCCGGCTCCGCCGGGCTGGGTCGTCATCCGCCCGGCGAGCGGCGGCGAGGAGGCTCTCGTCGTCACCGGCTCGCCCTACCAGGCAAACGCCCACCGGCCTTCGGTCCACCTCGGCGAGGGGCAGGCTGACTGCCGGGAGGCCGGCCAGGCCGGCCAGGCAGGTGAGCCGCAGGGTGCGGTTCCGCAGATCGTCCTTGGCCGGCCCGGCAACCCCGATGGGCGGCGCGACCGTCGCCGCCGATGCCAGCACCAGGACCCCACCAGGTGGGACCACGGCGTCGAAGGCGGCCCGAACCTCGGCCCCCGCACCCGGCGCCGCGTTGGCGGCGATGGGCCTGGTGCGCCGGGCGGCGTCGAAGCGGGCGGCGATGCCCGGCCCCAGGTAGGGGTGCCGCCGCTCGATCCACCGGCCGTGCTGGCGCCACGCCTCTACCAACTGGCGGCCCCGGAAGGCATCGAGCCACCGGTCGAGGCGTTCGCCGCACACCTCGGCTCGCATCACGTCGGCGTCGATCTGCGTGGCCAAGCGGTCCGTGGCGGCATCCACCGCCCGGGCCACGGCGGGGTCGGCCTCGGCCAGCAGGTCGTCGGCGATGACCAGTGCCGTCGGTGTCTCCAGGGACGCGACGGTGTCGAGGAGGGCTGTCCCGGTTCGGGCCAGCAGCGCCCCGGTGGCCGCCAGGACCCCCACGGTGCCGAACGAGGGCGCCAGTTCGACCACGCCGTCGAGGGGCACGCGGCCATGGGTGGGCCGCAACCCGAACACCCCGCAGTACGAGGCCGGCACCCGGATCGACCCGCCCGTGTCGGTCCCGAGGGCGGCATCCACCAGGCCGCCGGCGACAGCAGACGCCGAGCCGCTGGACGATCCGCCCGGCACCCGTCCAGGGGCGGCCGGGTTGCGAGGGGTGCCGTAGTGGACGTTCGTCCCCGACAAGCTGAACCCCAGCTCGTCGGTGTGGGCCTTGCCCACCACGACAGCCCCGGCGGCCAGGATCCGCGAGACGGCGGTGGCGTGCGTGGTGGCCGCCGACGCGCTGGCCAGGCGGTGGGGGTTGCCGGCGCCGGTGGCCTCCCCGGCCACGTCGATCAGATCCTTGACGACCATGGCCAGACCCCCGAGGGGGCCTCCGGGATCGCCACTGGCGAGGACCCGTGGACCGACGCGCAGGGCGCCGAGCTCGTCGTTCACGCCCACCTCCGGCGAACGGTGTCGGCCTGGCGAGTGGAGGCGGCGATGACGGGCACCTGACTACGATCTCACCCTGGTGGAGCTCGTCACCCGACGTCTGGGGGGAGTTCACAGCGCGGAAATGCGATCGCTGCGCTGGCGAAACACTCGGGGACGGAGACCCGGTTCCCACCCTGTCGCGGGAGCGGAGACGGCAACGTCGCTCGGGCCCCTGGTTGACTGGCGGGGTGACGAAGCTCGCTGACTCCCGCCCGGACGACCACCCATCTGCCACCAGCCGACGACGGACCAAGATCGTCGCCACGATCGGCCCGGCGTCGGACGACGCGGCCACGCTGCGAGCCATGGCGGACGCGGGGATGGACGTGGCCAGGGTCACCTTGGCCCACGGCACGACCGACGAGGCCGTCGAGCGCGTCCGCCTGCTGCGCCGGGTTCTCCCCCATGTCGGCGTGCTTGTCGATCTGCCTGGACCGAAGGTCCGAACCGCTCCCTTCCCTGACGGTGGGGTGAGCCTGGTCACCGATGCGGAGGTCGTGATGGTCCCCGATCGGGGTGGGGAAAGCAGCTCCGCCACCCGCATCGCGGTGTCTCACGGACCGTTGGTTGAGGGTCTCCGGGTGGGCGACAGGGTGGCGTTCGGCGATGGTGGAGTGACGGTGATGGTGACGGGTCTCGACGGTGACGCGGCCCGGGCCCAGGTCCGTAGTGGCGGCCTGCTCCAAGGCCGCCCCGGTGTGACCGCGCCCGCGGGCCGGTTGTCGTTGGTGACACCCACTCCCGAGGACCTCCGGCGCGTCGAGGTCATGGTCGGCGAGCAGGTGGATGCCATTGCCGTCTCGTTCGTGCGCTCCGCCGCCGACCTGGTGGCCGTTCGGGCCGCGTCGGAGAGAGCCGGCGACGGCCAAGCCGCCCTTCCCATGCTGGTGGCCAAGATCGAGACCTCCGAGGCGGTTGCCGACCTCGATGCGATCGTCGAGGTGGCAGACGCGGTGATGGTGGCCCGCGGTGACCTCGGGGTCCGGATGGCCCTCCAGGACGTGCCTCACATCCAGAAGAGGATCATCCGATTGGGGGTCCGCTACGGTCGTCCTGTCATCACCGCCACCCAGATGTTGGAGTCGATGGTCTCGGTCCTGGCCCCGACCCGCGCCGAGGTCAGCGACGTCGCCAACGCGGTTCTCGACGGCACGTCGGCGGTCATGCTGTCCGCAGAGACGGCGGTGGGAGCCCACCCTGCGTTGGTGGTGGCCACCATGGCTCAGATCGCCCAGCGTGCCGAGCAGGAGTTCGACCATGTCGGATGGGGAACCAACCTGGACCCTCAGCGGGTTGCGGGGAACCCGTTTTCCGCGGCCCGCGTGACCGCAGCCACGACCTCGGCTGCGTGGCGGGCGGCCGTCGAGGAGGACGCGGCCGCCATCATCGCCTGCACTCGCTCCGGTGCCACAGCGCGGGCCATCTCCCGCTTCCGCCCATCCATGCCGATCGTGGCGGCGACGCCATCGCTGAGCACCGCTCGCCAGCTGGCCTTGAGCTGGGGGGTCGAAACGCTGATGGTCGGGGAGCGGGCCAGCACCGACGAGATCGTCTGGTTCGCGGTGCAGGCTGCGGCCCGAGCCGGGCTCGCCTCCCCCGGCGATGTGGTCGTCGTCCTCGCCGGATCACCGATCGAACCTGAGCCCACGACCGACACCCTTCGCCTCGTCCGGGTGCGCTGAGACCGGCCAGGACAAGGAGTTGTTCATCGAGGCTTTACCCGCGCCACCAGCGGCCGGCTCTGGCTCCGTGCATGGTCTGTCGTCGGGCATCGATCTCCCCTGGTCGTTCGTCGCTGCGCTACAACGCCGTTCTCGAGGTGCCCGCCACCTCGGATCCGATCCGCCCTGATGCGGCTGAGGTGGCACCCCGGGACCT
>JALYVP010000231.1 GCA_030853185.1 Actinomycetota bacterium
AGGCCCGCCGGCAGGCCGTCCACCAACCCGGCCGGGACGCTCGTCGCCGGATGGCCGCTGACATCGAAGGGGGCGGTGTTGACGATCATCTCCAAGGCCCGACCGATGGAGACCTCCAGGGGATCCGACGGCTGGACCAGGGGGGTGGCGGTGATCGGCAGGGTCGGCATGACCAGCACGTCGAACGACTCCAGTGCCCGGTCGTAGTGGCGGCGCACCTCATGGGTGAGGTTGCGGGCCATGGCGTAGTGCCGGGTCTGCATGGTCTCCATCGACCACCGCCCGGCGAGGGCCACGGCGGTGACGGTCGGGGACCACCGGTCAGCCACCTGGCGGCGCTGGCGGCCGTAGTAGGCGATGAGCTCGGGGTCGTAGAGACCGTCCCAGTTGTGACCGTAGCCCTCGCCGTCGATCATCTGCACGGTCGCCCCGTCGGTGGCGATGACGTTCCACACATGCATGGCGTGACGGTGCCAGGGCACCTCGACCTCGCCGACCTCCATCCCCGCCTCCGCCAGCCGCCGGGCCGCAGCACGCACGGTGTCGTCCACTCCCGGATCGGACAGGTCCGGAAACCCGAAGCCCTCGGCCACGATCCCGACGCGGAGCCCGGCGACACCTCGGGCCAAGGCCCCCTCGTAGTCGTCAGCGACGAGGCCGACGGGCTGCCGGGGGTCGTTGCCATCGGCGCCGGCCATCACCTGCAGCATCAGGGCGGCATCGGAGACGTTTCGCGCGATCGGACCCAGGTGGTCGATGGTGAGCTCGATGGGGAACGCACCGGTGTATGGCACCAGCCCATGGGTGGGCTTGTGGCCGACGGTGCCGCAGAAGGAGCTGGGGATGCGCACCGAGCCGCCCTGGTCGCCACCAGTCGCGATCTCGACCTCGCCGGCGGCGACGAGCGCAGCGCTCCCGCTGGAGCTTCCGCCGGCGGTGCGCGTCGGATCCCAGGGGTTGCCCACCGGGCCGGTCACCGACGTGTGGCTGGCGCCGGAGAAGCACAGGTCCTCACAGACCGCCTTGCCCACCACCGTGGCACCAGCATCGAGCAGTCGGCTCACGATGGTGGCATCGCGGGCCGGTACGAAACCTTCGAGCGTGTGCGAGCCGTTCATCATCGGCACGCCGGCGACGGCGGTGTTGTCCTTCACCGCCACCCGGTACCCGGCCAGGGGCCCGGCCTCCGCCCCCCGGATCTCGGTTCGCACGTACCAGGCCCCCAACGGGTTGTCCGCCGCCTCCGGGCGGGTCCACGAGCGTTCCGGCGGCTGCGGAGCGACGGTGGCGTACAGCTCCTCCACGGCGGTATAGGAGCCAAGAAATGCCTCGACGATGCCGGTGTAGCTCTCCAGCTCGTCGTCGCCGGGCTTCATCCCTAAGGAGGCGGCCAAGGCCGCTACCTCGTCCTTGGTCGGCGGGCGCACAGCCATCCGGGACCTCCCCCACGAGATCGTCTTCTGAGAGCCTCGGCGCGGTGCCAGCCTCGTCATCGGAGAGGCTAAGAGCCTCTCCCGTCAACCACGGTGACGACCGCCGCCGCCCTTCTCAACGATCACCGAGCGCCTGGCCGAGCTGGTCGGCCAGCCTGGCGGCGGCATCGCGGAGCGAGCGCGACTCGGGCCCGGCGGCGAGGAGGCTCCGGGAGGCGGAGGGAAGGACCCGATCGGGACAGGCCTCGAAGCAGCGGGCCACGTCGGCGACGGTGGCTCCCTGAGCACCGACGCCGGGGGCGAGGAACAGGGCCCGGGCGGCCGCCAGATCCAGGTCGGCCCCGCTGGGGGTGGGACCGATGACCGCCCCGAGGGGGCCGATCCGACCCGGCGCCAGCCGGGCGTTGATCTCGCCGATGTCGCGCAGCAGGCCCTCCTCGACCGTGCTGTGATCCCCGCTTCGAGCTGTCTGCACCCAGCGGCCCTCTGGATTGGAGGACCGGGTGACGACAAGCAGGCCGGCGCCGTGCTCATGGGCTCGGTCGATGAACGCGCCCATGGCGGCCAGACCGAGGTAGGGGTGGACAGTCAACGCGTCAGCGCCCAAGGGCGCATGCGGGCCCAGGTAGGCCTCAGCGTAGGCGTCGTTGGTCGATCCGACGTCGCCCCGCTTGGCGTCCACGATGACCATCAGCCCGGCCGAACGACACTCGTCGATCAAGCGGGACAGAGCCCGGATCCCCTCCCATCCATGGCGTTCGTAGAAGGCGGATTGGGGTTTGACGAATCCAACGACCCCATTGAACGCCCCCACCACGATGTCCACGAAACGTTCGAGCCCGCCAGGATCATCCCCGAGGCCCCATGTTTCGAGCAGGTCACCCGCGGGGTCCAGCCCGGCCACCAACGGTCCGTGGACCGACCGGGCCGCGCTCACCCGATCGGCAAAGGTGCTCGTCGGGGTCGGCTGGGTAGTCACCGACGGTCCCGGGTCATCGCCCGGCGCGAGGCCGGTCGGACTGCGGGGTGTCCCATCGGAGGGGCTGGGCGGACCATGACTCGGTCGGCCCAAGGTCGGCGGCACCGGCCGACAGGTCGGGAGCGGCAACCGGCGGGCCGGCTACGGTCCGAAACGGGACGGTGCCGGCCCACACCGGCAACGCCCCGTCAGGTCCATCGCCGTCGAGCGGCGGTCCGGTGCGAATCTTGGCTGACGCCTCGGTGATCGGCAGGGACACGACGGTGGTGGAACGAACCTCGGTCGCGGTCGGGGGGCGAGCTTCGCGGGTGCGGCCGGGGAGCATGTGCTCGACGATGGCCTCGAGCGCCGCCGCTTTGGCGTCTGGATCCGTGATCGCCGTCGCCTGCCCGAAGATCACCACGGATCGGTAGTTGACCGAGTGGCTGAACGTCGAGCGGGCCAACACCATACCGTCCACCAGGGTCACCGTCACCGCCACCTGCGCACCGGCGGCAGCAGCGGCCAAGAGGTGGTTGGCGGCGGCGCCGTGCAGGAGGAGCTCCTCGTTGCGGCGACCGTAGGCGGTGGGGATGATCCACGTCGTGCCGGCGTCATGACAGGCGACATGGCAGATGAACCCCTCGTCGAGAATGGCACGGACGTTGTCGAGCCGGTAGTTGGCCCGCTCTCGGTGACGGCGGACCTGGCTGCGGCGAGTGGGGTCGAGATCACCGGTGCGGGAGGAGGGGATCATCGAGTCCGTCATGATCACCGATTGTGGCCACTGCCATGCGGGGGGGCAACCGAGATATCCTCGGCATGGCGACGCCAGGTCACGTAAGGATGCACGCCTACCAGCGGCCGAGCGCTCTCCGGGTACGGCCACCGAGGACACAAGAGGGGTAAGCACCACCATGCCCGACTTTGTGGGAGCCATCGACCAAGGGACCACGAGCACTCGGTTCATGCTCTTCGACCATGCCGGCCGGGAGGTGGCCAAGCATCAACTCGAGCATGAGCAGATCCTCCCTCAACCGGGATGGGTGGAGCACAACCCGCTCGAGCTCTGGGAACGAACCCGGGCCGTGGTCGAGACCGCGCTCGCTCGTGCCGGTTGCCAGGCCAGCGATCTGGCTGCTGTGGGGGTGACGAACCAGCGGGAGACGACGATGGTGTGGAACCCGAAGACAGGGCGCCCCTTGTACAACGCGATCGTCTGGCAGGACACGCGCACCGACCGCATCGCCAGCAGCCTGGAACGGGCCGGGAAGGCTGACGTGATTCGACACAAGGCAGGACTGCCCCCGGCTACGTACTTCTCCGGAGGCAAGATCCAGTGGATCCTTGAGAACGTGGACGGCGTGCGGGCGGCAGCCGAGCAGGGCGAGGCGATCTTCGGCAACGCCGACACCTGGGTGCTGTGGAACCTCACCGGGGGCACCCGGGGAGGAGAACACGTCACCGACGTGACCAATGCCAGCCGCACCATGCTGATGGACCTCGAGAGCTTGGACTGGGACGACGAGTTGCTCGAACTGTTCGGGGTCCCCCGCCAGATGCTGCCGGAGATCCGGCCCTCCTCCGACCCGCTGACCTATGGAGAGACGGCCGAGAACGGACCCTTCGGAGGAACGGTCCCCCTCACCGGCGACCTCGGTGACCAGCAGGCAGCCATGGTCGGCCAGGTGTGCTTCGCCCCAGGCGAGGCCAAGAACACATACGGGACCGGGAACTTCCTGCTGCTCAACACCGGCACCGAGCTGGTCCGCTCCAACAGCGGCCTGCTCACAACCGTGTGCTACCAGATGGGGGACGCACCTCCCGTCTATGCCCTCGAGGGTTCGATAGCCGTCACCGGCTCGGCCGTGCAGTGGCTGCGAGACCAACTGGGCATCATCAGCGGCGCATCGGAGAGCGAGACGCTCGCCGCCCAGGTCGAGGACAACGGCGGGATGTACTTTGTGCCCGCGTTCTCCGGGCTGTTCGCTCCCTACTGGCGCTCCGATGCCCGGGGGGCCATCGTCGGGTTGTCCCGATACAACACCAACGCCCATCTGGCTCGGGCCACCCTGGAATCCATCTGTTACCAGTCGAGGGATGTCGCTGAAGCCATGGAGCGCGACTCGGGTGTCCACCTGGACGTGCTCAAGGTCGACGGGGGGATCACCGCCAACCGGCTGTGCATGCAACTCCAGGCGGACATCCTGGGCGTGCCGGTATCCAAGCCGGTTGTGGCCGAGACGACCGCGCTCGGGGCGGCCTACGCGGCCGGGCTGGCAGTCGGCTTCTGGGATGACCAGGAGACATTGCGGCAGAACTGGCAGGAGGCCGAACGCTGGGAGCCGCGCTGGGGCGACGAGGAGCGGCGGGCGGGGTACGAGGGCTGGAAGAAAGCGGTCGAACGGACACTGGACTGGATCGACGTCGGGTGATCCCGCTCTTCGGGGCCGTCCTCTACTCGTTACGCTGGGCGCACAAGCTTGGCGAGGTCGGCGACGGCATGGTCGAGTTGGCGGTGCAGCGACCCGCCGGACAAGCGAATGAAAAACTCGACCTGCAGGTTCACGGTGACTCCATCGTTGTCCCCGGTGCGGCGGCTGTCCGTGCGGAGCCCCACCACCGGCACCCTTCCTCTGACCGCGTAGCCGATCTCGGCGGCGGTGCCGGAATCGACGTCGGGGCCGTCGAGCACAGCCAGCACGCCGTGACACCGATCGATCAGGGCGGCGTTGGCGGCGCCGGTCCGGTAGTCGAGGTCCTGGTACCTCAGAAGCCGCTGCGTCCCGAGAGGCATCGCTTCGACTTCGGCGAACGCGCTCTCCGGGATGACGGTAGCGCTCATCGAAGCGGCCCCCCACGGTGACAGCGGATCCAACCCGGCGGCCTGCACCGCAGGGATGAGAATCTGGCGATGCCATTGGAGGCCGGCGGGAGTGAAACCGTCCGGTCCGGCCACATAGACAGGCACGGGAAGGTCGTCGGCCACAGCCAACATGGTGCCAGGCGCAGGTTGCAATCGGGGCTAAGGAAGGGCTAAGGAGGTGCGCCCATGAACGAACCTCGATGTCGGATTCCTGCCAACACAGTGCGAGGAAGACAACCACACTGGCAGCGTGCAACGAACCCCTCCATCTTTGCCGGCAGGAGCACCAGGTGGTGTTGCCGTGAGCCAGCAACAGTTGCCGATGGGCGATCGGCCGGTACGTGGCGTCGGTGCGGCCGTCGAGATCGCGCCGGGTGCGGTATGGCTCCCGGGATGGTTGAGCGATGAGGCACAGGTCGAACTCGTCGACGCCTTCCATGAGTGGGCCGAACCCCCGGCCGGTTTGCGCCGACCGCAGATGCCCAACGGCGCTCCTTTCTCCACGAT
>JALYVP010000029.1 GCA_030853185.1 Actinomycetota bacterium
GCGGGCCGGGCGGCCTGGCTGCGGTCACTGACACGTGGGATCCCGAACCGGAGGCCTTGGAGCCGGGCCGGATCCTGCTCGGACCGGGATCTACCGTCCGCCACAACCGGGTCACGCTGGCCGCCAGCCAGGTCCGCCTGGGCGCCGACCGGCGGTGGTACCCGTTCCGCAAGGATCGCTCTGGGGGCTGGTACCCCGACGGGCCGCCAGCCGACATGGAACCGGACGACCTCGACACCGGGCCAGGTGACGACAAGGTGCAGTGAGGGTCCGAATCTCATTTCCGGTCACGGTCGGCGTGGGCCAGGATGGCGGCCGTGACCAAGCGGGGATGGTGGCTCTTCGGAGCCATGAGCATCATCTGGGGCATCCCCTACCTGCTCATCAAGGTGGCGATCCGCGACTTCAGTCCCGCCGCCCTGATCCTCTCCAGGACGGGAATCGGCGCCCTGATGCTGGTACCGGTCGCCCTGGCCGGCGGCCAGCTTCGGCCGGTGGCGCGGTGTTGGAAGCTGGTCGTCGCCTACACGGTCGTCGAGGTCGCCATCCCCTGGGTGTTGCTCCCCCAGGCCGAGCACCGGTTGAGCAGCTCGCTGTCGGGGCTGCTGGTCGCCGCCGTGCCCCTCATGGGCGCAGTGCTGGGTCTGAGCGTGAAGGGCCGCCACCGGCTCACCGGGGTCCAGGTGACGGGCCTGGTCCTCGGCCTCGCGGGGGTGGTCCTCCTGGCCGGCCTCGACGTGTCCGGAGCAGCATGGTCGTCGGTGGCGGAGGTGGCGGTCGTCGTCGTCGGTTACGCCGCCGGTCCCCTCATCCTGTCGCGCTGGCTGAGCGATCTCCCCGCTCTGGGGGTGGTCGCCGCGTCGCTCGGCCTGTGCGCCCTCGGCTACCTGCCGGTTGGCATCGCCCAGATGCCGTCCCATCTGCCGCCCGTGCGGATCCTGGCCGCCGTGGGTGTCCTGGGCGTGGTGTGCACTGCGCTGGCGTTCCTGTTGTTCTTCCGTCTCATCGGCGAGGTCGGCCCGGTGCGGGCGACGGTCATCACCTACGTGAACCCGGTGGTCGCCGTGGCCCTCGGCGTCGTGTTCCTCCATGAGCACGCCGGTACCTCCACCGTCGCGGGCGCCGCTCTCATCCTGGCCGGGTCCATCCTGGCCAACGGTCGATACCCCCGACGCCACCGGACCGTGGTGGCCAACCCGGCGGATCTTCCCGTCGCTCCGCCCTGAGCCCCACCTGGCTGACGGTCCTGGCTGCCGAGGTCATCCGCCGGGCTGGCGGAGCGAACGGTTGCCGACCCCGCTGGAGGGGGCCCCCGACCCCCGATCCCGTGCCGGGACCCGCCGCGGAGCGGCCGGCTCACCGGCAGCCCGCTCCTCCGCGATCGGGTCGTCAGCGTCAGCGACCCGGCTCTCAGCGACCGGCTCGGCGGCAGCCCGACGCTCAGCGACCCCGGCCCCAACGACCGGCGCGCTCATGGGCCGGCGATCGCCGGCATACGGCTCGCGCCGAGTGGGTTCCGCGGGCCGGCGATCGTCGGCAAACGGCTCGCGCCCTTCGACGGCCACCTCCCGGTCACGGGCCAGCGCCTTGAGGGCCATTCCCCCGAGGACGGCGAGGATGACCCCGACCCCAAGGTTGTAACCCACCTGGTTGACAAAGTTGTCCATGGCGCTGGCCGCCGGGGTGAAGACCGGCCCCGTGCCGAACGTAGGCCAGAGGGCGGGTCCGATGACGAACCAGGCTCCGCACGCCGCCACCACCAGACCGGCGAAACCCACCGGGCCGCGGGTGACGGATCGGGCCCGGGCCAGGATGATCAAACCGAAGAGGACGGCGACGGCGCCGGGGGCCACGTACAGCTCCCCGTGCAGCGTGGACCACTGCCAGGCGTCCTGGCCGTGGCTGCGGTAGCCGAAGAGGGGGCCGACAAACGGGACGATCGCTCCCCAGGCCCCGTCGAGCACCGTCAACAGGCCGACGAGCGCCAATCCCCGGGGACGGTTGACAACGACGGTCTGGCTCCTCATGGTCGCCCCCGGCGGCGTGAGTCGACGTCATGGCACATAGCAGATTCCTCTTTCTCCAGAAGGTTTCGCACCAACAGGCACCAGATGGGCTATTCCCCGCAACAACACATCCGAACCGCCCCTCGGACCCGCCGAGCATGGAGAGCGGAAAACCTCCCGATCCACCGAGATTTTTCCGGAGACTGAGCCATTAGTCCCATTTGTGACGTGACGACGCGTGATTGATTTCTCTTTTTGTTTCTTTGCTCCTTCCGCCGGGAAGAGTTTTACGAGTCGAGTGACCGACACTCGAAAGTGCAGGGGGTTTGCATGATTGTCCTGGGAATTGTCTTACTCATCGTCGGCTTCCTGACGAAGATTGCGATCGTCTGGGCGCTCGGGATCCTTCTCGTCGTCGTCGGCGCCCTACTGGAACTGCTCGGAGCCACCGGGCGGGCCGTGTTCGGCAGACGCCACTACTACTGAGTGGAGGCGGAGCCAGCCGATTGAAGCTGGCCGGCCGATGTGAAGCCGAATTTCGAGGCTGGGACCTGCGGGTTCCAGCCTCGAGTGTGTTCCGTGGCCGCCCGCCTCAGCCGGTCGGCGCCAGGCCCGGGTACACCCGCCGGGCGTTGCCGCAGGTCACCAGCGCGGCCAGCCGGGCCAGCTCGACACGGTCGAAGCCCATGGCTGCCACCGGGGCCAGTACCGAGGCCAGCGCCCGGCGGTGGGTCACGACCCCGAGGTGATAGAGCTCGGCCAGACCGAAGGCGTCGGACGAGTACAGCACCTTGTGCCAGGGGGCCAGCTCGAGGGTTTCGGCCAGCACCGCCGCGCCCCGGCGGCCCACGTGGGGCAGAGCCTGGCCGACGTCGATGTGCACGTGGGGCCAGAGCTCGGCCAGATGGCCGGCCTGGCGGTGAAACGGCCAACAGTGCAGCAACATGATCGGCGTGCCCAGCTCGGCGGTGGCCGCCATCAGACCGGAGAGCAGGGCGGGGTTGGAGCGGTGCACTAGAGAATCAGTGTCACCGAAGCCGGTGTGGAACTGCACGGGTAGCCCGGTGTCGATCGCCGCCCACACCCCGTGGCGGATGAGGACCGGGTGTTCCAAGCGCCACACCGCTCCGCCAGGGCCCTCGACCGGCCCGGCGGACAGCCACTCGCCGGCGGCGGCGGCGACATCGGCGGGGCTCGGTCGCCGCCAGTCGAGATCGAGGCCGCCCCGGTAGGCGGCCACCGACTTCCAGCCGACCGCCGCCGTCTGCCGGGCCACCGCTTCCGCCAGCCCGTCGGCGTAGGCGGAGGCCTTCCGGACTCCGTGAGCCGCTCCCCTTCCGCTCTCCGCGAGAGAGGCGGCGACGGCTTCGCCCAGCGTCTCGAGCCGGACGATCTCGTGCACCGTCGCCCCCGCCCACTCGGCCAGCTGGGCCGTGCAGACGAGCTCGCCGGAGCGGTAGCCGGTGTCGACCAGGAGCTGGCGGGCCCCACCGGCGAGCATCCGGCGGCTGACCTCCCCGGCACCCAGCTCGGCCCGGCGCTCCACGTAGGTGGTGGCGTCGACGCCGGCGGCCAGATCGAGCACCGGCGCGCACCACGCCCGCACCGCTAGGCCCAGCGAGGTGTCGAAGGTCGAGCAGCGTTGCGGTGCGGGCCGGTCGCCCTCCCCCAGCAGCAGCTCGAAGGCGGCCCGGTCGAGGTCATGGCCGACCACCGCGTGGCAGTGGTGGTCGACGAGGTCCGGCTCCGCGACCAGGGCGGCCAGGTCCTCGTTCACCACACCCAGCGGCTGGCGAGGGCCACGTCGTCCTCGGTGGCGTCAGCGAAGCGGTCGACCTCGTCCCGGCGAACGGCCGACCAGGTGTCGGCCAGGGCCGGCCCCATGGCCGCCCGGAGCACCGGGTTGGCGTCGAAGGCATCGAGGGCGGCGCTGAGGCTGGTCGGTAGCCGGGCGATGCCTGCTTCGATGCGGGCCGCGTCGTCCATGCCGGCCGGATCGGTTGTGGCCTCGGCCGGCAGTTGCAGGCCCCGTTCGATGCCGTCGAGGCCGGCGGCGATGAGGGCGCCAACGATGAGGTAGGGGTTGGCGCTGGCGTCGAACACCTTCACCTCGGCGTTGGCGGCGACGCCGGCGGTGGACGCCGACCCGTCGATCACGCGAAGGGCCGCCTCCCGGTTCTCCCGGCCCCAGCACCGCCAGGGAGCCGCCCATCGTTGTGGTTGGAGCCGGAGGTAGCTGGCCACGCTGGGGGCGCCGACCGCCAGCAGCGCGGGCAAGGCATCGAGGATCCCGGCCAGCCACGCCTCCCCGTCGGCGCGCCACCTCCCGTCCCGGCGGGCGAGGATGTTGTCGTCGCCGTCCCACGCCGAGAGGTGGACGTGGGCGCCGCTGCCGACGCCGCCGGCCACCACGGCCGGCGAGAGCGACACCCGGTACCCGTGGTTGGCGCTCACCGCTCGCAGCGTCTGGCGGACGAGCACCGCCCGGTCGGCGGCGCCCACCGGATCCAGGGGCGACACCGACACCTCCATCTGCGACGGGGCGTACTCGGGGTGGATCTGTTCGACGTCGACACCTTCGGCGGCGAACGCCTCGAGCAGGTCCCGAACATAGCCGGACAGGTCGACGAGGCGGCCCATCCCGTAGCCCGGCCCGGTCGTGGCCGGGATCAGCTCATCGCCGCTGCCGGCGTCGACGACCCACTCGGTCTCGAACGCCATCCGGACCTGGAGGCCGGCGCCGGCGGCCCGCTCGGTCAGGCGGCGGGCGAAGGTGCGCTGGCAGCCGGGGTAGGGCGTACCGTCGACGGCCATCCGGTCGGCCGGCGCCCACGCCCATCCGGGCTGGCCCCCAAGGGGAACCACGGCAGTGAGGTCAGGCACCAGGCGGAGATCGCCGATCGGCGAGCCGACCGGGGCGATGCTGCCGTCGAAACCGAAGGCGTCGAACACGGGAGGGGCGCCGATGCCATTGGCCACCGCGTCGGCGAGCCGCTCCACCGGTATGGCCTTGACGCGGGCCACACCGCTGTTGTCGACAACGGTCACGGCCACGCCGACGACACCGCTCGACGTCAGGGCCGCGGCGATGCCCGCGGCCAGCGTCCTGGGGTCCGGTTCGGGCTCGGTCGGGGACGCGCCCCCCATCGGCGTCATGACCACATCCAACCAGAGTTGCCGGCGCGCCCGGCGGGACATCCCCCGTGCCCTGGTCGTCACCGTGCTGATCATCGGCGTGTTCCACGTCGTCGTCAGCGCCATCGAGATGATGGGGTTCGGCACCTCCAAGGCCGGCCTCACCAACTTCGCCAACTCCCCCGCCCTGCTCGGGACTCTCGGACAGGACTACGTGGCCAAGTGGTTCGGCGACCTGATCATCGCCGGCACCGTGGTCAGCGCCTTCGGGTGCAGCATGGCGTCGAGCGTCGGGGCCTCCCGCCTGGTCTTCTCCTTCGCCCGCGACGGCCTCTCCCCCAACCATCCCGCGGCCCGGCTGTCGGCCCGCTTCGGCACGCCGGCTGTGGCGGTGGGCATCGTCATCGCCTGGAGGGTCTGATACCGCTCGCCGGCGTCGCCCTGCTCGTCTACACCCTCTACCGCAACGTGGTGCCCTACCCGAGCGGCGCCGACTTCTGGTTGCCTATCGTGGCCGGCATCTGGTTGGCCATTGCCGTGGTGGCGGTGCTGGTGGCGCCGTCGTTCAGCCGCCGCCTCGGCCAGCAGATGGTGACCGACGAAGGCTTCGAGGTGGCCGAACCGGTCGGCCCCATCGGCCGGTCCGCCACCACCTGAGGACCGACAGAGCGCTTCCCAGGTCTCGGCGCTCATCCCTCCAGCTGGGCCAGGTACCAGTCGAGGAAGGCGCCGACGGAGTTCTCGACCACCGGGGACAGGGGCCCGGGCCGGTAGGCGCGGGAGCGGATGCCGGCGTAGTTGTTCTCGCACAGGTGCCAGTCCTGCTCGCAGGTGGCCCGCCACACCGCGCTCAGGGCCCCGGCGTCGTAGTCGACACCTGGGCGGGCGGCGGCATCGACCAGGAACGTGACGTCGATGTCGGTGGTGGCCGGGGCGATCGGGGTCAGGCGGGTGGTGACGGCGTAGTCGAGGTTGGCGTGCGCCCACATGGTGGGCAACCCGACCAGGCGCAGGCTGCCCGGGTCGGTGCCGGACAGGGTCCCCATGGCCGGTGCGACCGGCGCCCCGTCGAGGCTCTCTGTTCGGTAGCCGGCCTTCAACGGCAGTCGGCTGGCCCGGTACCACGAGCCGCCGGGGAACGTCACCTCACGCGGCGCCAGCCCATCCTCCTCCCACCGGCGGTAGGCGTCGGCCAGGGCCTGGTCGTAGTCGGCCCCCCGGCGGGCGTCGCCGTGGGTGCCCAGATCGAAGTTCGACAGGCAGAACTCGGGGTGGCTGCCCCGGCAGTGGTAGCACTCGCGGTTGTTCTCAACGATGGTCTTCCAGTTGGCCCGGACCCGGTAGTGGTCGCGCCGGGCGATGCGGGCCTGGTCCAGGCGGTGGGGGGCCAGCTGCGGACCGATGGCGGCGGCGGCGGGAGCGAACGGGGGGGGGCCGGTGGCCAGGGACACGAACAGCAGACCGGCCAGCTCCGCCAGCGCCACGGGGATCAGGCCGTAGCCGTCGGTGCAGAACTCGGGACCCATCAGGCGAGCGGAGCGCAGCGAGCCGTCCAGGTCGTAGGCCCACTGGTGGTAGGGGCACACGAACACGCCGACGTGACCCCGGGCGTCGGGCGTCAGGCGTGACCCCCGGTGGCGGCAGACGTTGTGATGGGCGCCGAGGGCCCCGGATCGGTCACGGTTGACGATGACCGATTCGGGTCCCACGTCGACGACCAGGTAGTCACCGGCTTCGGGCAGCTCGCAGGTGTGGCCGGCGAAGAGCCACCCCGCCCCCAGCACCGCCCCGAGCTCGGCGGCGAAGACCGCGTCGTCCACGTAGTAGTGCTGGGGAAGGGCCTCGCCCTTCTGCCGTTCCAGCACGGCTGGGGGGCTAGACATGGAAGCTCCTGGGGAACGACGGGTCGGTGAGCGCCGGGCGGTCCAGTCCGAACGAGTCGATGGGGTGCGAGGTCTTGCCGTGGAGGGCGAGGTCGGCAAGGACCGATCCGATGAGGGCGGCGAACTTGAAGGCGTGGCCGGCACCGACGGCCACCGCCACGTTCGGGTGCTCAGGCACGGTGTCGAGCACGAAGTTCTGGTCCGGGGGGATGGTGTACAGGCAGGTCTTGGTGTACAGCTCCGGCCCTCCGAAGCCGGGGAGGTGCTCGGCCAGGAACGCCCGTTGCCGCTCCTGGCGGACCGGGTCGGGGATGAAGGTGCGGGTCCCGGCGGTCACCTCATGTCCGCCCATGTGCTGGCCCAGCTTGGTGGCCACCTCCCCGTGGATGGGAAACCCGTAGAAGTTGTGCTCGCCGTGCCACATGAACACCGGGAACCGGCGGGGGGAGAAGTCGGCCAGGTTCGGGGTGGCGTAATAGGTGACCTGTTCCTGGGTGATGGTGAGGGGCAGCTGGCGCCCCAGGCCGGAAAGCAGGTGGTTGGTCCAGGCGTCGGCCGTGATCACCACCCGCTCGGCCAGGTAGCACTCCTCGGCGGTGACGACCTCTATTCGCTCCCCCCGGGGATGAACGGCCAGCACCGGGCAGTCGTCGACGATCTGCGCCCCGTACCCCCGGGCCAGGGCGATGTGGACGGCGTTGGCGCGGCGGGCGTCGACGATCCCCGACTGGTGCTGGTAGAGGGCCTCCTCGGTACCGGCCAGGCAGAACTGCGGCCAGCGGGCCATGAGCTCATCGGGGCTGAGCACCTCGAACGAGGCATTGTGGCGGGCCATCACGTCGGCATAGCCACTGATGTTGCGCGACCCTGTCCGGGCCCGGTCGCGCACGGCGACATCCTCGATGACCAGCCCGCCGGTGGGAACGATCAGCTCGACACCCGAGGCCGCCTCCACCTCGTGCCAGGCGTCGTAGGCGGCCGGGGCCAGGGCGGCGTAGGCATCCTGGTGCTGGGCCAGGCGGATGATCCGGGAATGGTCCTGCGACGCCCCCCGGTCGTGACCCAGGCCGAACTGCTCGAGGCCGAGCACGGCCGATCCGGCGCTGCGGGCCAGCCAGTAGGCGGCGGCGGACCCGAGCCCGCCACAGCCGATCACGATGATGGGGTGGTCGGTGTTCATGGCCCCAGTGTGACCACCGGATCCGGCTGGAATCGATAAACGCAATACAAAGAGCGACTGATCACATAAGGTCAGACCTATGGGTTTCGAGTTGCGCCAGGTCCGGGCGTTTCTCGCCGTGGCCGACCAACTGCACTTCGGGCGGGCCGCGGGCCAGCTCAACATCAGCCAACCGGCTCTCAGCCAGCAGATCCGGCTGCTCGAGCGCGACGTGGGGGCGCCGCTGTTCATCCGGACGAGCCGGATGGTGGAGCTGACCCCGGCCGGGCGGGCCCTGAGCGAGGCCGCGCCGCTGGTCGTCCTGGAGGCGGAACGGGCCCAGCGCCGGGTGGATGAGGCCGCTGAAGGTTCGTCGGGGCTGCTGATCATCGGCTCGGTCAACACCGCCCTGGCCAGCATCACCCCCCGGATCATGCGGGCGGTGCGGGCCCAGGCCCCGGATCTGCGCCTGGAGCTGTACCACATGGACACCTCGGCTCAGCTCACCGCCCTGGTCGATCGGCGCATCGACATCGGGGTGGTCCGGGAGGCGGCCGCCACCCGGGTCCTGGACAACGAGTGGCTGGTATCCGAACCGCTGGTGGCGGTGCTTCCCGAAGGCCATCCGCTGGCGGCGGCGGAGACGGTGGCCCCCAGGGCGCTGGCCGACGAGCCGTTCGTGCTGTGGCCCCGCATGCTGGGCCCGGACTTCTTCGACCGCATCATCGCCTATTGCCGCAAGCACGGGTTCAACCCGCGCATCGTGGCCGAAGGCGGCGACGTGGAGACCCAGCTCGGCCTGGTCGCCGCCGGGACCGGCGTGTCCCTCCAGCCGGCCTACTACGCCGACCTGCGCCGGTCCGGCGTCGCCTTCCGCCCTCTGGAGGGCGACGCCCCCCGGGTGGCCCTGCAGCTGTCGTGGCGCCGGGGAGATCCGTCGCCGGCGGTGAACCACTTCGTGACCGTGGCCCGCCGGGTGATAGCCGACCCCGCCACCTAGAGACCCAACGCCCGTTCCACGGCCCCGGCCGTCGTCAGGAACACGAACACCATCTCCGCTATCACCTCTCCCGTCGCCGCCCCCACCGCCTTGCGGTACGCCTCGCCCTGCATCCGATAGCCGTCGACCCGGCGATCCAGCTCATCGGGATCGCCGGTGGCGGCGGTCTTGTAGTCGACGATGACGAGCCCGTCGCCCCTCCGATAGAGGAGATCGATGTAGCCCTCCAGGAGCCGGCCATCCCCGAGGGGTGTGGCCGCGTACACCTCCCGCCAGTGCGGTGACCGGGCCGCCTCGACGATGACCGGGGCGGTGAGGGCGGCCCGGACGAGACGAGCGACCGTATCCGCTCGGGTGGGGATGGCCTCGGCCTCGCATTGGGCGGCGACCGCGTCCTCCAGGCCGGTGCCGGTGGCCAGGTCGACGACCTGGAGCACGCCGTGCACGGCGCGGCCCACCGCGGTCCCGTACCGCCCCTTCAGCCAGGGCGGGAGGTCGAGATCACGGGGGCGCTTCTGCAGACCGGGGTCGGGCTCCTCGGCCGGATCGCGGTCGTCGCCGTCGGCAATGCCCTCCTCGCTCAACGCGGTGGCCGCCACGGCCACCGGCTGACTGGCCGCTACCAGCGTGGCGGTGCGGATCGAACGCCACTGCTCGAAGGGCAGCGGCGACACGACCGGGGGGGCCCCAGCCGGCGGGCCGGCCGGCACCGGGACGGCAATGCCGGCGTCGGGAAGGTCGTCCACCGTGGCCCCCATGCCGTCGATGAGCAGCTCGGCGTTGGTCCGCGTGACCGCCGCCGGCGCCGTCTTGCGCTCCTTGCGGTAGAGGGACACGACCAGATGGTCACGGGCCCGGGTGCAGGCCACGTAGAGGAGGCGGATGCGTTCGTCGAGGCTCATCTGCTCGTCGATCGGCGCCCACGTCTCCCACGCCAGGGTCTTGACCTTGGCACCGAAGCGGTAGCCGACCTGGCCATCGGGGCGGAAGACGACATCGGCGGGAGCCCGCCGGCTCTGTGGGACCGAGGACAGGCCCGAGACGATCGTGACCGGGAACTCGAGACCCTTGGCGGCATGGATGGTCATGATCCGCACCGCGTCGTCGTCGGTCTCGGGCAGCACGGCCTCGGCCACCCGGGCCCCGTCGGCGTTCTGCTGATCAACCCAGGCCAGGTACTGGCGGAGCGTGCCGCCGGTGACGTCGCTCCAGGCCCGGGCCTGGTCGATCATCCACCGCAGACGGCGCCACACGTCCCGGGCCCGGCGTTCGACGAAGCCCAGCTCCATGCCCCGCCGATCCCGCACGACGAGGTCGGCCAGCTCGGCCGGTGCCATCCACTGGCGGCGTAGGTGGAGGCGGCGCAGGTAAGCCAGTCCGGCCCCGACCCGGCTGTCCCCGGGGACCGTGGCCGGCTGGTCCGCCAGGTAGTGCCACCGGCCCCCCTGGGTGACCTTGAAGGTGTACAGCTCGTCGTCGCCGCACCCGAGCAGCGGGGTCCGCAGGGCGGACACGATCCGCAGATGGTCGGTGGGGTCGTCGACAGCTCGCAGCACCATGAGCAGATCCCGGATGGCACGGGTGGCGTAGACGAGGGAGCTGGCCTCGGCCCGGAACCCGAGGCCGGCCCGTTCCAGCTCGTCCTCCAGGTACGGAAGCGACGTGCGGGTGGGGATGAGGATGGTGATGTCACCCGGCCGGGCCGGGCGCCAACCGCCTTCGGCGTCGGCGACCTGCCACCCAACGGCGGTGACCTGGCGGACGGTGGCGACCACGCTGGCGGCCTCGGCGGCGCGGACCCCCTCGGCGTTGAGGTCGAAGGGCTCGGCGTCGCGACCGACGACCGACACCGCCGGGCCGCCCCCGGGCATCGACGGTCGGTACGCCGACAGGGGCAGGTACGCCGGTTGGGACTCCACGGGGGTCTCAACCGTCCCGCCCTCGCCGAACAGCCGACCGAAGGTCTGATTGACCCAGGCGATGACCGGATCGACCGTCCGGAAGTTGGTGGTCAGCTCGACCAGCCCCCCGCCCTGGACGCCGTAACGGTCCCGGGCGGCGAGGAACAGGCTGATGTCCGCCCGGCGGAACCGGTAGATGGACTGTTTCGGGTCACCGACGAGGAACAGTCGCCCCGGTGCCACCTCGACCTCCGCCCAGGGATCGGCCCCGGCGGCCGGGCTGGAGGGGTCGGCGGCGGCGATCCGCACGGCCAGCTCGATCTGGATGGGGTCGGTGTCCTGGAACTCGTCGAGCAGGATCCGGTGGTAGCGACCGTGCAGCCGGCTGCGCGCCTCGGCCCCGTGGGCAGGGTCGACGAGCAGGGCCCGGGCCATGACGAGGAGGTCGTGGAACTCGAGGCGGCCGGCGGCGCGCCGGTCGGTGGCGGCGCCCAACGTGGCGTGGCGGAGGGTGACGGCCAGGCGCCGGACGCATGCCTCCCCGACCTGTTGGCGGACCTGGAGCAGAGCGTCGCCGGCCTGGGCGACGCGGGCCTGGAGCCCCTTGAGGTCGGGCCACGCCCCCTTGCCTCCGAGGTTGCCCACCCTGAACCCGGGCCAGGTGGCGGCTTTGTCGTCGAGGGCAGCCACCAACTCGAGGTCATCGAGGGCCCGCACCTCCGCCACCCAGGTGGCGATCGTGCCCAGCCGGCTGACGAGCTTGTCGGTGCCGGAGGTGCAGCCGCCGATCTCCCGGCACACCTCCTCGACCGTGGCGAGGGCGGGAGCGGCCAGGTCGCCCACCGACGGCAGCGGGTCGGGCTGGCCGGGCACCCGGGCATCGACGAGGTCCCAGTTGTCGTCGAAGATGGCCGACAGGTGGCGGATGGCCTCCACCCTGACGCCGAGGACGAACAGGAGGCGCAGCGCCGGCGCCAGGTCCTCGTCGTCGAGGAGCCGGTCACGCAGGGCGGTCCACCGGTGCTCGAACGCCACCCCCGAGCTGACCTCGTCGAGCACCTCGATCCGGGGTGGGAGCCCGGCCTCGATGGCGTGGCCGGCCAGGATTCGGCGGGCGAAGGCGTGCAGGGTGCCGATGGCCGCCCCGTCCAGCTGGTCGAGGGCAGCCTCGCACCGGCACCTGGCTTCGGTGTCGCCGCCGTCATCGTGGATGCGACCTTCGAGCTGCCGGCGGATCCGGTCCCGCAGCTCGGTGGCCGCCTTCTCGGTGAAGGTGATGGCGGCGATGGCATCGAGGGCGACATGGCCATCGGCGACCAGGGCGACGACCCGGTCGACCAGTTCGCTCGTCTTCCCCGACCCGGCACCGGCGTCGACGAACAGGGTCGCTCCGAGGTCATCCCGTATCCGGTCCCGGGCGCCGTGGTCGGGGGGCAGCGGGTCAGGCGGCGTCATTGCCCAACCCTTCCTCCAGCAAACCGGGCTCCACCATGGTGACGTAGGCGGCCAGTGCCGGGTCGGTGGCCTTTCGTTCCCACGCCCGCCGCAGGTCGCCGGTGCCCAGTCCGTCGGGGTCGCAGTAGGGACAGCCCCAGTGCGGGTTGCTGGTGCTGGGATCGGGCCGGGCGGGAAAGACGCCCGCCTCGATGCCGGCCACGATGACCGCGACGAGGGCACCGGTGCCGGCCAGGACGTCATCGTCGACCGGGTAGCCGACCCGCTTGAAAGCGCCCCGGGTGGTGGCGAACCAGTAGTCGGCCCGAACGGCGCGGGTGGGATCATCGACGAGGGCCCGCGCCGCCAGCGCGTAGACGGGTAGCTGCAACCTCTGGCCATGGCGGGTGGGGTCGCCGGCGGTGAGCTTGTGGTAGCCGTCGGCCTTGCCCGTCTTGTAGTCGGTGACGACAAGCGACCCGTCGGGGGCGACGTCGACGCGGTCGGCCCGGCCCCGGAAGCGGACGTGGCGCCCGTCGGGCAGAGGCAGCCCGACCGCCTCCAACGGGGCGCCCGCCAGACCGAAGACCAGCTCCACCGCTACCGGCCGCCACCCGGTAGACCGGCGCCGCGCCCCGTCCTCGGCCAGGACCCGGTCCAGGTCGGCGAGAATGGACCGGCGGTCCCCTTCCCACAGCAGGCGCCTCCCGGTGAGACCCTTGGCCTGGTAGTCGTCGCAGCGCGCCTCGGCCACCGCTCGCAGCTCCCGGTGATCGGCCTCGCTCCACACCTCGCCGGGGTCGCCGAGGTGGGCGCCGATGAACTGTTCGAGCACCGCGTGCACGAGATCGCCCTTGTCGAGCGGAGAGAGGCGCAACCGTTCGTCGGGATCGTCGACCTTGTCGACCCCGAGGATGTTGTCGAGGAGGTGGGAAAATGGGCACGCCGTCCACTGCTCGAGCCTGGTTGCCGACGTCGGCCTGGTGGTGGGTGAGGGGATGTCGAGCCCGGCCAGGTTGCCGTCGAAGCGGGTGAAACGTCGGCTGCGGCGAGCGACGATGACCTCGGCCGCCCGGCCCAGCACCGCATCATCGTCGTCGATCAGGGTCGGGCCCGAGGCTGCTTGCGCCATCAGCCGCTGGAGGCGATGCTCGGTTTCGGTGGCGGGGAAGCCCGCCGCTCGCACCCCGGCGTCGAAGGACGCCACGGAGGTCACCAACGGCGCCCCGAGTCGGTCCAGATCGGCTGACGTGCAGTGCCGGCCGACCTGCGCCGAGGCCACGTCGAGAACCCACCGGGACGGGACCCGCATCGAGCTGGTGCGAAGATCACCGCGAGGCACGGTGAGCACCTGGCGGGCGGCCCCGGCCAGGGCGGCGAGCAGCTCCCGGTGCTGGCGATCGATGCGGTCCCGGCCTCGGGCCAGCAGGCCGCCGGTGGTGGCCCGCTCGACCTCCGAGAGGAGGGGATCCTCACCGATGGTTGCCGGGGCGCTGCCCTCGGCCAGGCCAACGACGACGACGAGATCGAGCTCGACTCCGACGCCCATGGCCAGGGAACCGACGAGCACCCCCTCGCCCAGCCGTCCCACCCGGCCCAGGTCGGCGTCGAGGACGAGGCGCAGCGTGCGGGTGAACACGTCGAGGTCGACCGGGCCTTCGATCCCCTCCAGGGCAGCCAACCGGTCGATGGCTTCGTCGACCCGCTCGGCCGCCTTGAGCTCGACGGGGGGCCAGGCCGTCCGGGTGGAGGGGCCACCGAGAAGCTCGCCCAGTTGCCCCTTGGCCCAGGCGGCATGGGTGGCCCAGGTCCGGGGGGCGCAAGACGCGGTGGTGAGATCGGCGATGAGCCCCAGGACGAACTCCCGGAGCTCTCTGGCCCGAACGGCATCGGCGGCCGCTCGCTCGGCCCGCTCGGCCGGTTGCTCCGGGTCGGCCGCCAGACGGCCGGCCTCGTCGTCGAGGCTGACCGCCAGCCGTTCGAGCAACTCGTCCCAGTCCGTTCTGCCGGCGACGACGGCCGCTTGGCGGGACAGGCGCTCCCAGCTGCTGGCCGGCACCGGGCGACCGTGGCGGCGGATCGGCGCGCCGCTCAACCAGGCGAAGAGACCCCACCGGCGATAGCCGCCGGCCGGCCAGTCGAACAGCTGGAGGAGGGATCGGCCGGCCAGGCGCTGGGCCAGGGGCACGACGGACGCCCCGTTGGCGTCGATGCCGGCGGCGGCGAGCTGGTCGTGGATCAGGCGCCCATAGGGCTCCCGGGTGGTGTGCAGGATGGCCATGCGCCCGAGCGGGGTGCCCGCCCGGACGGCGTCGACGACGGTCCGCACCGCCGTCCTGACCTCTTCGTCGGCGTCGGAGGCGGTGACGATCGTGGTCCGGGCGGCGTCCGTGCCCGGGGCGGCGACCGTCAGGGCGTCCGTGCCGTGGGAGGCGTCTGTGCTCTCGGCGGCGGGGCGGCGGCCGTCGCCGGTGGTCAGCCGGGCCGTGGCGTCAGCCACCTCGGTGTCCGCCCTGGTGTCGCCGGTGGTGCCGGCCAGCACCAGGGTCGGGATCCGATCGCCAACAGCGGCGAGCAGGCGGCCGGCATGGAGGTTCAGACGTTGAGGCAGGTAGACGACCGTCGGAGCGAGAGGTGAGCCGGCGGTCCGGTCTTCGGCCAGCACTCGGGTGGCGACGGTCATCAGGTCCTCCTCGTCGTACCAATCGGCCTCCAACCGGGCCCTCGTCGCCCGGTGGATCCGGACCACGTCGGCCGCCCGTGCCCCGCATCCCGCCAGTCGATCGAGTGCGGGCGCGGGGAGGTCCCGCAACTCCCGGTAGGCGCCGACCAGGGCCTCCTCCGTGGCCGGGTGAGCGGCAACCGGGGCGAACCGGCCGGGCTCGGCGTCGAGCACGCTCCGCAGGACGGCGGCGATGACCGGGGTGGACACCGGGCGGCGCCCAGAGCCGGCCAGCGACGGTGCGCCCACGAGCTCGGCCAGGCGGTAGACGGTGAGGAAGGTCACCGCCGCCATCCCTGGCCCGTAACCGGTCACGGGACCGAGCCGGCCCGAGGCCAACAGGCGGCGGGTGGCGACGCCCATGTGGTTGGACGGCACGATCACCGTGACCGCGGACAGGGGGTCGCCGCCCTTGAGCCGGGCGATCTCGGCCCGCAGCCGCTCAGCCGCCGGCCTTCCGTAGTCGGTCCACTCCGCTCTCACCGCCATCACCGACGAGGTTACGCCGGGGGTGTGTCTACGCCAGGGCGGTGTCACACGGTCGGCCTACCCTTGCCACCAGGAGTCAGGCGTTCGACGAGAAGGGGCGAAGCATGACCACCAACCACAACAACGATGAGCCTTCGTGGACCCGGTTGATCCTGTCCATCATCGTGCCGCTCGCCGTCGCCGCGCTCGCCTCCTGGGCCCTCGTCGTGGTCGTCAGCTACATCTTGAGCACGACACCGTGTCAGCGCATGGGGACCTGCTGACGATAGGGGGACCTCGCCGAGAGGTCGTACAGTCGGGTCGGTCAGTGCCGGCGGATCGAGGTGAGGAACGGGGAGCGGTCACGGGCTGCGTTCAACTCGGAACGGTACGCCACGTGGCGAGGGTAGCGAGCCTGGGCCTGGTCGGCGGCCGCGTCCCCAGCAGCCCTCCCGCCAACGATGGCAACCGCTTCGGCGTGGGCGATGGCCAACGAGGCGGCCTGCGCATAGCGTCGCCGCTCCTTCGCTTCGACGATGCCGGCCACCGCGTTCGCCGCCATGGCCGATCCGGCGTCGAGATGGCTGGCACGCTTGGGACTCGAGATCGTCAGCCGTTCGAGCGTCTCGACGAGAAGGTCACCCAAGGCCAGTTCGTGAGTCGACTGATCGTGGTCTTCATCGAGCAGGCGCGACGACCAGAGGCGCCCGGGGTCGATCTGGTGGTCGGCGCCATCCAGAAGTGCAGCCAGTACGGATCGAGAGAACTGATCGTTGCGGCTGGCTTCGACGCCGGCCGTCAGCAGAACGGGGATCAGTACCCCGGCGGCCGGAGAACCCTCGGAGCGGAGCCCTGGCCGTTCTGGCTTGGCTAAGGCGGCGCGGACCTCTGTGGTGGCCGCGTCGAGTCGGCCGCCGGCCACGAGGAGCACGACGCGGAGCGCCACGGGCACATCGGGTCGAGTGCGGCTCCTTCCAAGTGAGGCGACCGTCGCCGCCTCGGTGCCGGCTCGACGGGCCGTTTCGATCACGATCAGAAACCGGTCGAGCGACGGTTGGGAGTCCCAGGCCTGCAGCCGGGCGGTGACGGCTCGCTCAACCTCGCTCTCGCGGTCGGCCTGCTCTGCGATCCGTTCAGCGAGCGCGGCGCGGTCCCGTCCTCGGGACAGATGGTGGAGACCTTCCGTGCCGGCCGCGGCCGTCATGGGGGCGTCGCCATCCCTCCGGGACGCGTCGAACCAGGCCAGGAACGTCTTGCCGGCATGCCGCCCACCGGCTCGGGCCAGGCGCGCCAGACCGGGCAGGCTGTCGAGCGCGTCGACCACCTCGACCAGCAACCGGTGCGCCCAATCCCCGATAAGGCCCGCGTCCTCGGCCAGCGGCGCAAGAGCAGTCACCCAATCGTCGAGCAGGAGCTCCCGATCGTCGGGCCGTTCGACTCGGGTGCTCTCCACGGCGGCCAGTGACAGGTCTTGGGCCATGACGACCGAACCCAACAGCTCCACAGCCTGCCGCAACCGGGTCGGGCGATCGTCCCGATCGCCGGTCTCACCGACCGCCCGCAGGTACCGGGCGGCGGCCTCGTTCGTCACCTCGGACTCGGCCGGCTCGCTCGCCACTGACCAGCCGTTCTCCATCGCCGTAGCGGCCACCTTGAAGATCCGCTCGTAGCAGCCCGCCGACCCGGACGGATCGCCGCCGATGAACACCTCTCCGCATCGCCGGAGCAGCTCCACCAACGACGGGGCCCAGTCCGGCTCTCTCAGCTCATCGTCGGACGACCAGCCGTAGCGGTCGGACCATTCGTCAGACTCATCCCAGGCCGGCTCACCGGTCGACGCGGCTTCTTCCTCGAGAAGTTCCACATCGGCCAACAGCCGGTCAATCCCCTTCGAAGCAGGCGCCGGCGTCGCTCCGAACCGCTCCAGGAAACTCGGTCGGTCCAACGGCTCGACCGATGCCGCGAAGGCGAGGACCACCTGACGCAGTTCCTCGGCGGGCATGGTGGCGATCCGCTCCTCGATGGCGGATACGAACCGGCCGAGCGGAAGGCTCGTTCGTGGACGGTTTGGGGTCACGACGGTGTCCATGATGCCTTCTCCGACTCCTCTCCCCCTTCCGATGCTGACCACCGCGCGGATCTCTGCCAAGAGACCCGGTGAGTTGGCGCGTGCTCGCCGAGGGCGCCTACACCTCCGTCGGCGTCCGATCTGAGCCGGGCGCCTCCGCGCTTGCCGCCTCGGCGGTCGCCAGGCGGGTCTGGGCCATGGCCATCGCCGTGACCCAGCCGAGCGGTCCTATCCGCCCGCCATCCGGGTCGTAAACCCGGATGGCGCCGAGGGGCCGCGTCTGTGCCCGTGCGATCAGGCCGCGCATCGCGAACAACTCAGCTCGCCGTCATGACCGCCCAGCACGCTCATGATGGAGGCGCCGCGGTATCGCATTGGATCCTCACAGTACCGAAGGTCGAGCGGTCAGCGATCGTTCAGCGACAACCGAACCGCCGGGCGCTGTCGACCGCGGCTTCGACTCCGTGGCGCCAGGGCACGCCATGGCCCGGCAAGACGAGTCGGGCCTGGACGCCTTGAAGCCGTTCTAGCGAGGCCATGGCCTGGTCGCTGCTGCGGTTCGATCCCCGGGTCTGGATCTGCGGGTCCGTTCGCCTACCGGTGACGGGGCTTGCCGTGCACAGGAGGTCGCCGGCGAACACGACTCCGTGTTCTTTGAACTCCAGCACACAGCTGCCGTCGGTGTGACCGGGCGTGTGGGTCACCACGGGGCGTCCCGGCACGGCCACAAGCTCTCCCTCGGTCAGTGGCACGGCTGCGGGCATGGGGGCAGGTCTCACGGCGCCCTTGGCGACGCAGTGAGCAACGAACGCCAGGGTCGCGGGGTACCGCAGGTACGGCAGGAGGGGTCGCTCCGTCTTGTTGGAACGAGGATCGCTTGCGAGCTTCGCATCCCCTGGATGCAGGTAGATGGCGGCGCCCCGGCCTGCGAGCACGGATGCCATGCCGATGTGATCGATGTGACCATGCGTCATCACCAGGGCACGGACGTCGGTGGGCTGGCGACCGATCTGGCCGAGGGCGTTGTCGAGCTGTCGGTGATAGGCGGGTAGCCCGGCATCGACGAGGGCCACGCCGTCGCGGCCGGCGTCGATCATGTACCAGTTCACCCAGCGGGTCCCGGCTCGCCACACCCCCTCGGCCACCTTCGTCACCGTCGCCACATGCTCCTCCTTTGCGACCATAGTGGTTATGCCCTCAAGTGAACCACGCGGGTCACATTCTGGTCCAGCCCGCCGGCGAGCGACCGGCTCGGCGCGAGGCGAGAGCCGACGGGTGGCGCTCCTTCGATCGGTGAC
>JALYVP010000232.1 GCA_030853185.1 Actinomycetota bacterium
ACCGAGAGGCGGGGCGACCACGGGCGTCAGGGCTGAGCCAGCCCGGCCGGCGCCACCGCCCGGGCGATCCAGCGATCCGGCTGGCGGATCTCCGGCCAGGTGGGCAGCCACTGCGGGCCCGTCCACACCCGAGCGAGCATCTCCGGTCCGCCCGCATCCTCCACCGCCTCGATGAACCGCTCCCCCTGCTCGTACTGGCGCAGCTTGGCATCGAGGCCGATGAGGACGCTGACCACCTTCGTCATCCCTCCCTGGCGGCGCCGCTCCCGCAGCGCCTTGGCGAAGCGGGGGGCGTTGGGGATCCGGTCGGCTCCGGCCCGATCCATGGTGATGTCACCGTGGCCCTCCAGCAGGCTCATCAGCCCGCCGATCTCCTGGATGGCCGCGAATTGCTCCGGGGTGGCCAGCAGGGTGACCAGGCCGCCATCGTCGAGCGGGTTGCGGCCGGCGCGGATCCCCTGGGCGGAGCGCCGGAGGGCGTCGAGCAGGCGCTTGGGGTCGGGGTCCAGGCCGTCGAGGGTCTGGGAGACCAGGGTCAGGAAGTGGTCCCGCATCCACGGCACCCCGGTGAACTGCGCCCGGTGGGTGACCTCGTGCAGGGCCAGCCACAAGCGGAACTCGCGTGGTGGGAAGCCGAACTTCTTCTCCAGGGACAGGACGTTTGGGCCCACGTAGTAGACGATGTCCTGGTCCTCGGGGTGCTCCTCCTCGATGAGCAGCTGGTCGTACTGGCCGAGCACGCGGGTCGACATCCACCCCAGGAGCAGGCCCACCTGGGCCCCGCTGACCGTCCGGCTCACGGAGCCGGGCAGGGCCGGACCCCGCCGGTCGGCCATGTTGGCCGCCAACTTGTCGGTCACCGGCCGCAGCAGGCGCTGGAACGACGCCACGTTGGCGTGCACCCACGCCGAGCGGTCCACCACCCGGGCCCGGGCCGGGCCGGCCATGGACTGCAGGCCCGTCTCGGCCGTGACCAACGCCTCCGCCTCCGCGGTCAGCTCCTCGAAGTCCGAGGCCAGGGCGGCCAGCTCGAACTCGGCCACGGGTGGCGTGCGCTTGGCCACCTTGGCCGCGACCTGCTCAGCCACCTCCCAACCGATCAGGCCGGCGCCGGGCGAGGGTGCGGTCTGCGGTTCCGTCGTCTCCGGCGCCGTCACGGCTGGTGGCGCCACGACGCCGTCGGTGTGGTCATGCCCCGATGCTACCGAGCCATGGAAGCCACCGACCGCGGGGCCGGGCCGGGGCCGCGGTCGCCTAGCAGGCGGTAGCCGCAGCCAGGGCCTCGCAGACCTCGCCCATCTTGGACGGACCAAGCTCGGTGATGCGCCGGGTGCCTCCACGGGTCACTGCCTGAGCAGGCGGCGATCGGCATCATGACCGGTCGGCGTAGAGGGCATCGAGGCGGACCTGCGGCTCGCCGGCAGCAGTCGCCGCCTAGGCGATCTTCTTACCGCGCGTCCTGGGCACGGCCATCGGCTCGTGCTGGTAGCAGTACTTCCCGTTGTTGTACCTCGACAGCTTCGTCTCGCATCCTGGCTCCCGGCACGCACGGTCGGCGCCGAAGGACTTCGACGGACGCTCGCTGCCACTCAAGGTGTGACCTCCAAGGGATCGTTCGCTCATCGTCTCGCTCCAACATCTCTACTTGGTACGTAGAACAACAGCGGTGGTGCCGAGCCGATTCCCTGCGCCAAGGAGCCGCTGTGGTCAGTGTTCGGCACCGGTACCCGAACCGGATGGACCGAAATCCGTGGACGGCAACAGGCCTCCAGACGCTTCGGCCAACACCGCCGCCACCCTGAGGCGAAGGTGCTCGGGAACCTGGTCCCGGCACCGTTTGGCCACCACCGCCTTGAGCTCCGCCTCGAAATCGAACGCCCCCAGGCAAGGGGAGCATTCCTTGAGGTGGATCTGGATCTGCTGCCTCCGATCCTCGGTCAGCTCACCGTCGAGATACCAGTAGAGGGTGTCGAGCGCCTCTTCGCACGTGCCGTGGCCCTGGCCGAGAGCGTCGGCGGCGGTCATGTCGTCATCGTCGGTCACCGGGGGTCACCCGTCCCTCTCGCCGGCCCGGGGTCACGGTTGGTCTCGGTGTCCTCACTCGAAGCAATCATCCGCTGTGTCTACTCACCTTCACGTTTGCCTGGCATCGCTGACCGTTCTCGGGAGTGAGAACTGACGGGATGAGGCTCAGCCGGCGGTCGGGGCCACCAGTCCACGTTCCATCCCGAACTGGTGCAACGCCTTCTGCAGCGCCTTTCTTCCGCGATGGAGCCGGCTCATCACGGTACCGATGGGGATCTCGAGGATCTCAGCGATCTCCTTGTAGGAGAAACCCTCCACGTCCGCCAGCAGGACCGCCATGCGGAACGACTCCGGCAACGACTCCAACGCCACCTTCACCTCGCTGTCGGTGATGTGGTCCAGCAGCTCCTCTTCGGCGCTGCGACCGGCCGCCACCGCCTCCAGCCCGCCCAGGCGGCGGTAGAGGTAGAGGTCCTCCCCCTCGTCCAGCTCGGTCTGCTCGGGCCGGCGCTTCTTGGACCGGTAGGAGTTGATGAAGGTGTTGGTCAGGATCTTGTACAGCCACGCCTTGAGGTTGGTGCCCTCCTGGAACGACCCGAACGCCCGGTACGCTTTCAGATAGGTCTCCTGCACCAGATCCTCGGCATCGGCCGGATTCCGGGTCATGCGAAGGGCCGCGGTGTACAACGAGCCCATGTGTTCCATGGCCAGGTCGGCGAAATGGGTCTGGTCGGCCACGCCTCCAATGTACCCCCGAGCACCGACACTCACCCTGGCGCCCCTCCTGCGACCGCCAAGCGGCCCGGAAAGGCCCCGGTCGAGGTTGCGTCGGTAGGGTACGGCCTCTGAGACCTCGGGCATCGAGGGCAGGGACCAGGGGAGGAACCATGAACGTGACGGTGCTCGGCGCGGGCTCGTGGGGGACGACCGTTGCCACCCTGACCTGTGCCCACAACACCACCATCCTGTGGGCCCGCAACGAGGAGGTGGCCGACGAGATCGACGGCCGCCACACCAACGAGCGCTATCTCCCCGGTTTCACGCTGCCCGAGCAGCTCCACGCCACCGCCGACCTGGAGAAGGCGGTGGCCGACGCCGACGTCCTGGTGGTCGGTGTGCCGTCCAAGGCGTTCCGCACCACGCTCACCCAGGCCAAGGAGTGGGTCCGCCCGTGGATCCCGGTGGTCAGCCTGACCAAGGGCATCGAGCCGAACAGCCTGTTGCGGATGACCCAGATCATCGAGGACCTGCTCCCCGGCCATCCGGCGGCGGCGCTGAGCGGACCCAACGTGGCCCGCGAGATCATGGCCGGCCAGGCGGCCGCGAGCGTTATCGCCACCGAGGACCTGGGGGTGGCCACCGCCCTGCAGAAGGTGCTCCAGCGGGCCCTGTTCCGGGTGTACATGAACCACGACGTCGTCGGCTGCGAGATCGGCGGGGCCCTCAAGAACGTGATCGCCATCGCCGCCGGCATCGCCCAGGGCCTCGAGGTGGGCGACAACACCCGCGCCGCGGTCATCACCAGGGGCCTGGCCGAGTTGACCCGCCTCGGGGTGGCCATGGGCGCCGAGGCCCAGACCCTCGCCGGCCTGGCCGGCATGGGGGATCTCATGGCCACCTGCATCAGCCCCCACAGCCGCAACCGGACCGTCGGCCAGAAGCTGGGCGAGGGCCACACGCTCGACGAGATCCTCAACGAGATGCACATGGTCGCCGAAGGGGTGGGGACGGCCGGGGTCACCATGGAGCTGGCTGAGCGCTACGGCGTCGACCTGCCCATCTGCCAGGAGATCTACCGGGTGGTCAGGGGTGAGGAGAAGCCGATCGACGCCTATCGCGGCCTGGCCGCCCACCCGGGCCACGAGTCCGAGCCGGGCTGAGGGGTTCTCTACCCTGGCCGCCGTGAGCTCCCGGTTCCGGTTCCTGGACGCCCCCACCCCGGTCGCCCTGGCCCATCGGGGAGGGGCTAAGGAGAACCCGGAGAACACATGGGCCGCCTTTTCCCATGCGGTTGAGGACCTCGACTACCGCTACGTCGAGACGGATGTGCACAGCACCGCCGACGGGGTGGTCGCCATCAGCCACGACCCGACGCTGGACCGCACGACCGACCGGTCCGGCGCCATCGTCGAGCTGCGGTGGGCCGACGTGGCCCGGGCCCGGATCGCCGGCGACCAGGCCGTCCCCCGCCTGGACGAGGTGCTCGCCGCCTGGCCGGACATCCGTTGGAACATCGACGCCAAGCACGATGCCGTCGTCGGGCCCCTGGCCCGGGTGATCTGCCGGGCCGGGGCCATCGAACGAGTCTGCGTCACGTCGTTCTCGGACCGCCGGCTGGTCCGGGTCCGCCGCGCCCTCGGCCCCGAGGTGTGCACGGCCATGGGGCCGGTGGCCATCGCCGCGCTGCGGGCGACCGGCTTCACCCGGCGAACGCTCCTGGCTGGTGCGTGGGCGCAGCCCGCCGGCGCCGCTCAGGTCCCGATGTCCCACGGACGGATCTCGGTGGTGGACCCGAGGTTCATCGCCACCGCCCACCGCCTCGGTCTGGCCGTGCACGTGTGGACCGTCAACGACGCCGCCACGATGGAACGGGTGGTCGACCTCGGCGTGGACGGCATCATGACCGATCAGCCCACCCTGCTGCGCACCATCCTCGAGCGGCGGGGGCTGTGGAGGCAAACCTGACCCGACGACCGAATTTGCACGCAAAGTGCAAAAACCGGACAAGGCCGCCCGTTGGGCCGGAGAAAAAGCGCCCACAGGATCTGTAGGCCCGCCTCACCCCCGGTTATGGTGACGTCTGATCCGACGGCTCAGTCGGGCCCATCGTGCTCAATCAGGGGGATCACAACTTCATGACCACGACCACCACCGGCGCTGTCTCCGGGCGATCGAGGGGAGGCTTCCTCGATGGCCTTGTGCATCGCCAGCTCGACTCCTACCCCGACACGGGGCCTCGGATCTTCTATCTGGCTCTCACCGTGGCGGCGACCGCCATCCTCTACTACGAGCTGTACGCCTCGGCGTCGGTCGCCACCCTGCAGCTGGCCACCCTCCACATGAGCTTCACCTTCTATGTGACCCTGTTGGCGGTCGCCAACCTCATCGGCGCCTTCGGCTCCCTGCTGGCCGGCATCACGGACCGGTTGGGCCGCACCAACCTGGTCGTCGTCGGCCTGCTCATCACTGGCCTCATGATCGCCTTCGCCATCCCCGCCGCCACCTCCAAGTGGACCTTCGGGGTCGCCACCTGCGTGGTCGGCCTGGTCGAGGGCATCTGCCTGGTGGCTACCCCCGCCCTGATCCGCGACTTCTCCCCCCAGCTGGGGCGAGCGACGGCCATGGGCTTCTGGACGATGGGCCCCGTGCTCGGCAGCCTGATCGTCTCCGTGGTCGGCACCAACACCATCACCGCCCACACCACGTGGCCCACCGAGTACCGGATCGCCGGCGTCGTCGGCCTGGCCATGTTCGTCCTCGCCTTCCTGTTCATGAAGGAGCTGTCCCCCGGGCTGCGGGACCAGCTGATGGTGTCCATGCACGACCGAGTGCTCATCGAGGCCCGAGCCAAAGGCCTCAACATCGAGGACGCCCTGAAGAACCCGTTCCGCCAGATGCTCCACGGCGACATCCTGGCGTCCGCCTTCGGGATCGCCGTGTTCCTGCTGATCTACTACACCGCCGTCGCCTTCTTCACGACCTATTTCGTGACCAC
>JALYVP010000233.1 GCA_030853185.1 Actinomycetota bacterium
ACCGCCTCGCCCATGGTGGCGGCCCTGGTGACCTCGACGACGGGGCCGAGGGCGGCGACGACCTCGTCGGCCGCGTCACCGATGGCCACCGCGTGGTGGACAGGCGGCACGCCGGCGGCGAGCACAGCGAGATCGAGGCCCTTGTTGCGGCCCCCGGCGATCAGCACGACGGAGTCGAACCCAGCGACGGCGGCGAGGACGGAGGCGGGCGTGGTGGCCTTGGAGTCGTCGTACCAGGCGACTCCCTCGGCCTCGGCCACCAGCTCGACCCGGTGCGGCAGGAGGGTGGTGCCGCGAAGTGCGGCGACGCAACCCTGGGGGCTGGCCCCGCTCGCCCGGGCCACGGCCAGGGCGGCCAGGGCGTTGGCCAGATCGTGGGGAAGGTCGCGGACCAGGTCGGCGCGCCGGGCCAGGACCAGATCGGGGGCCTCCACCATGGCGTCGCCGTCGAGGTGGTAATCGGCCGGTCCCGTCATCGAGAACGTCACCAGCCGGACACCGGGATCGATGTGTCCGGCTCGTTCGACGACGGCCTCGTCGTCGGCGTTGATCACCACCGTGTCACCGGGGCCCTGGTTGGCCCAGATCCGGGCCTTGGCCGCCCCGTAGTCGTCGAGGTTCCGATGCCAGTCCAGGTGATCGGGGCTGAGGTTGAGCCAGCAGCTGACGTCGGGGTGCCACCCATCGGTGCCGTTGAGCTGGAACGACGAGACCTCGGCGACGATCACGTCGAGGTCGGCGTCGGCCACGTCCACGAGGGGCGTCCCGATGTTGCCGGCCGTTGCCACTCGCCGCCCGGAGGCCGCCAGCATGGCCGCCACCTCGGTCGTCACCGTGGTCTTGCCGTTGGTCCCGGTCACCGCGGCCAGCAGGGGGCGCGCCACGACCCTGTCGGCGAGGATCCGCCAGCCCAGTTCGATCTCGGAGCGCACCGGGACACCGGCCTGAGCGGCCAGGGCGAACACCGGGTGGGTGATCGGCACCCCGGGGCTGACCACGATCAGCGAGGACTCACCCACGAGCGCTTCGAGACGGGCGGCGTCGGGGGCCACCACCAAGGTGACGCCGAGGGCGGCGGCCACCGGTGCGGCATCGTCGGCCGGCCTGTCGTCGACGACGACGGGTGGGTCACCGGCCCGGGCCCCGCCGGCGCCCAGGTGGCGGGCCAGGGCCCGGCCGGTGACACCGAAACCGACGATCAGGGGGTGCGGGAGGGGTTGCCGGGTCAACCGGTGCCTCCCCGAGCGATGAAATCGGCGTAGAAGGCGCCCAGAGCCAGGGCGGTGAACAGCCCCCCGAGGATCCAGAACCGGATGATGACGGTCGTCTCCGGCCATCCCAGCAACTCGAAGTGGTGGTGGATCGGGGCCATGCGGAACACCCGCCGGCGCACGGTCCGGAAGCTGGCGACCTGGATGATCACCGACAGGGCCTCGATCACGAACAGCCCGCCGACGATGGGCAGGAGCAGATCGACGTTTTCGAGCAGGGCCAGCCCGGCGATGGCCGCGCCGATCCCGAGCGATCCGGTGTCGCCCATGAAGATCTTGGCCGGCGCCGCGTTCCACCACAGGAAACCGGCGCACGCCCCGATCATCGACGCCGCCAGGGCCGCCTCGTCCAGGGCGGCCGGGTTGCGGTACATGCCGAAGTGGCGCAGCTGGTAGAAGCCGATGACCGTGAAGGCGACGAAGGTGAACGCCGAGGACCCCGCGGCCAGGCCGTCGAGCCCGTCGGTCAGGTTCACGGCATTGGTGGTACCGATGATGACGACCACCGCCAGGATCACCCAACCGACCTTGGACAGCTCGATGCCGAGCGAGTTGTACCGGGTGAACGACAGGTGGGTGTCGACCCCCAGCCAGAGCACGCAAGCCAGCGCGAAGGCCAGGGCGACGAGCAGCTGGGCGCCGGCCTTGGCCCGCTTGTTGAGGCCCAGGCTGCGCTGGTGGGTCACCTTGATCCAGTCGTCGGCGAAACCCACGAGAGCGGCCGCGCAGATGAGGACCAGGCAGGTGATGCCTCTGGTGGTGAACGTGCCGGTGATGTGAGACGCGACATAGCCGACGACGGCGGCGGCGATCATGGCCAGCCCGCCCATGGTCGGAGTCCCCGCCTTGGAGAAGTGGCCCTGGGGACCGTCCTCGCGGATCTGCTGGCCGATGCCGCGGGCCCTGAGCCGGTTGATGAGCAACGGGGTGGCCAGGATGGAGACGAGCAGGGCTATGCCCCCCGCCAGGAGGAGTGCGGTCACCGGCCACCCTCGATCGAGTTGCCCTCCTGGCGGGAGCGGAGGATCCGCTCGAGCGCGGTACGGGCGATGGCCACGTCGTCGAAGGGGAGGATGCGCCCCCCGATGTCCTGGCCCGTCTCATGCCCCTTGCCGGCCACCACGACCACATCGCCGGGACCGGCGGCGGCGACGGCGGTGGCGATGGCGGCGGCCCGATCGGCCTCCACCACCAGGCGGTCCTTGGACGGCGCGCCCCCCACCACGGCCGCGATGATCGCCTCGGGGTCCTCGCTGCGGGGGTTGTCGGAGGTTACGACGCTCAGATCGGCCAGGCGGGCGGTCACCGCACCCATGAGCGGGCGCTTCTCGTGATCCCGGTCGCCGCCGGCGCCGAACACGACGATCAGGCGCCCGGCCGTCAGCTCCCGGGCCGAGCGGAGGGCCTTGTCGAGGCCGTCAGGGGTGTGGGCGTAGTCCACCAGGACGGTGAACGGCTGGCCGGCGTCGACGCTCTCGAAGCGACCCGCCACCCGAGCGACCGATCCGAGTCCGGCGGCGATGGTCTCGGCGGGTACGCCCAGGGCCCGGGCGGTGGTGGCGGCGGCGAGGGCATTCTCCACATTGAAGCGACCACCGAGGTTGAGCTGCACCTGCTGGCCCTGCCAGCCGAAGCGGCTGCCGGCCGGCGCCAGCTCGAGGCCGTGGGCGTCCTCGATGGCGAACGTCTCCACCGGTTGGCGGTCGGCGCCGAGACGTTCGATCAGGGTCCGGCCCCACGGATCACCCCGGTTGATCACAGCTATCTCCACCCGGCCGGGCTCGAAGAGCCGGGCCTTGGCCTCGAAGTAGGCATCCATGGTTCGGTGATAGTCGAGATGATCCTGGGTCACGTTGGTCAGCACGCCGGCGGCGAAGTGGACAGCGTCAGCGCGACGCTGGTCGAGAGCATGGGAGGAGACCTCCATGGCCACGGCGCTGCCACCCCGGTCACGCCACTCCGCCAACTTGGCCTGGAGCTCGGGCGCCTCGGGTGTGGTTCGGGCCTGGGTCAGCGTACCCAGAGCCGAGGTCCGCCATCCATGCGCCTCGAGGATGGCTTCCACCAGAGCGCATGTAGTTGTCTTGCCGTTGGTCCCGGTGACCCCGACGACGCGGAGGCCGGACCGGGACGGATGACCCCAGAAGGCGTCCGCTAGCGGGCCCACCGCAGCGCGGGTGGACGCCACGATCACCTGCGGTACGGCCACGTCGAGCACCCGCTCGGCCATGATGGCCACGGCACCGTCGGTGACCGCAGCGGCCGCGAACTCGTGGCCGTCGTGGTGGGCGCCGACGACGCACACGAACAGCGTTCCCGGTCGCACGGCCCGTGAGTAGAGGCTGATGGCGGCCACGTCGGTGGCTCCGTCGCCCACCAGGCGGGAGTCACCCTGATCTATGCCCGCCTCGGCGATGAGCGTCCCGAGTCGCACGAGGTCAGGTCTGCCGTTGGCCGTCGGAGCGGGAGCAGCCGGGCGGGCAGGGATGCAAGCCGGCGCCCCCGGCGCCGGTCGTGATCGGCGCCAGCGGGGTCATGGGGCCTTCGATGCGGGGGTGGTCGTCGTCGCACCGCTGGGAGCGGCGGGCGGGTTCGGAGCGGTCGGGGGCACCGACGGGGTGGCCGGCGGGGTCGGAGCGGTCGTGGGCACTGACGGGGTGGCGCTGAGGCCGGGCAGCGCCGTGCCCGCCGACTCGCCCGCGGCGGTGGCCGTGGCCGTGTTGGTCTGGGGGACGCCAGGCGCCGGGGGGGCCTTGGGCTCCGGTGGCACCTTCAGCGCCTGGAGGGTGTCGCGGGCCAGAGTGGCGAACGTCGGTGCCGACGCCGCCGCCCCGAAGTCCGGGGTGTCGTTGATCACCACCATGGCCGTGACGGACGGGTTCTCGGCCGGGACGAACCCGGCGAAGCTGGCCACGTAGTGCCCGGCTTCGTAGCCGCCGGTGGAGGACGGGATGCTGGCCGTGCCCGTCTTGCCGGCCACTGTGTAGGGATTGAGGTTGGCCGCCTGGCCGGTTCCGACCCGTACCACCTCGTCGAGCATGGTCGTCATCTGCTTGGCCACCGTGGACGAGACGACCCGGTGCCCGGGGGTGACGGGCGTCGCATGCTCGGCCCCGGTCTTGTCGATGGTTCCGGCCACCAGCCGGGGGGCGACGTACATGCCGTCGTTGGCGATGGCGTTGTAGGCGGCCAGGACCTGCATGGCGGTGACACTGACGCCTTGACCGAACGACACGTCGGCCAGCGTCGTGCCCGACCAGTAGGAGGGCAGGATGCCCGCAGACTCACCCGGGAAGCCGATGTCGGTCTTCTTGCCCTCACCAAAGCCGGCGATGGTTCCCAAGATGCCGGTCTTGCCCAGCTTCTGGGCGATTTGCAGGGTCCCGATGTTCGAGGAGTTGGTCAGGATGTCGGTGACGTTCCAGTGCTCGGTCCCGTGCGACTCGGCGTCGTGGATGGGGGTGCCGGCGACGTCGTAGGTGTTCGGGATGGTGAACGTGCTCGACGGGGTGATCGAGCCCTGCTGCAACGCCCCCGAGAGGGTGACGAGCTTGTTGACCGAGCCCGGCTCGTAGACCTGGGTGAAGGAGCTGGCCGATGGGGATTCGACGGGTTGGCTACCTGTCGAAGCGGGCGGCGTCCCGGTGGGCGGGGGGATGTCGACCGGCACCGCCGGAGTCGTCGCGGTACCGGGGCCAGGCATGCTCAACTGGGCGTCGGCCAGGATGTCGCCGGTCTTGCGGTCCATCAGCACAGCGATGCCGCTCTTGGCGTTGGCGGCCACGATCGCCTGGGCCAGGGCCTGCTCGGCGTCATATTGCAGGGAGTCGTCCAAGGTGAGCACCAGGTCCTGGCCGGCGACGGGCGCCTGGAACTGCTGCAGGCCGCCGGCGATCTGGTGGCCGGAGGGGTCGGTCTGCTCGACCAGCTTGCCGGGCTGGCCCTCCAGGATGGATTGGTATTTCGCCTCCAGGCCGCCCAGGCCCGTCCCGTCGGTCCCGGTCACACCGACCAGGGGCCGGGCCAACTGGCCGGCGGGATAGAAGCGCTTCGGTTCCTGCAGGCTGTAGATCCCGGGAAGGTTCAGGGCCTTGACCTTCGCCGCGGTGGCGCTGTCGACCGTGCGGGCCAGGTAGGTGAAGCGGTTGTGCTCGGTCAGCCTGGCCTGGAGCTGCGCCGGGGTCTGGCCCAAGGCCGGTGACAGGCGGGCCGCCTCGCCGCCCGGGTCGGTCACGAGGGGTGGGTCGGCGTAGAGGGTGGTTTGGGGAATGGAGATCGCCAGTTCGTTGCCGGCGCGATCCACGATGCTGCCCCGTTCGGCCGCCAGGGTGACGGTGTGGGTCCACTCCGAGGAACCGACGGCCAGGTACTGGTTGGGGCCGATGCCCTGCAGCCATGTCAGCCGGGCCACGATGGCGACGAACGCCACCCCCATCACCACGAGCAGGCCGAACG
>JALYVP010000234.1 GCA_030853185.1 Actinomycetota bacterium
CGGTGATGTCCTCGCCCTTGAATCGGATGCGACCCGAGGTCACCTGGTAGGCGGGGTTGCCGAGCAGGGCGTTGGCCAGCGTCGACTTGCCCGACCCGTTGGGCCCCATGAGGGCGTGGATCTCGCCGTGGCCGACGACGAGATCGACCCCGGCCAGGATCTCGGTTCCGTCGACCGACACGTGCAGGTCGTCGACCTCGAACAGGGGAGGAGTCACGCTCCCAGTGTATTAGCACTACGCCCGTAGGGGAAATGGTGGGCGCCGGATATCTGCCGCCTCATCGGCAGGGTGACCCTGCCGGAGCAGGGACGCACTAGCTTCGAGGCGATGCCGGATCCTTGGATTGCTGGGGGAAGCGCTCCTCCGAGTACTCCGGCCGACAGGATGACCCTCGTCGAGGGATCCGCCTTCCTTGTGTGCGCTCCGAGCGGCAACGTGGACGCCCGCACCGCAGAGGGCTTCTTTTTCCGCGACAGCCGCTTCCTCTCCGAATGGGGCCTCGAGGTCAACGGTTCCGTGCCCGAAGTGCTGTCCTCGTCGATCCCCGATCCGTTCTCGGCCATCCTGGTGGCCCGGACCCGCCCGCCGCCGGGCATGAGCGAGTCGTCGGTGATGGTCGTCCGCCACCGTTACGTGGGACGGGGGATGCGCGAGGACCTGACGGTGCGCAACTACGCCGAGGAACCAGCGTACTGCGCCATCGAGTTGCACTACGGCGCCGACTTCGCCGACCTGTTGGATGTCAAGGCCGCCCGGGTTGCCAGCGGTGCCGACGTCGAGGGCACGGTCGTCGACGGCGGCCTGGTGTTCGCCCACCGGCGGGGCAGCCATCGGCGTTCACTGCGAGTGTCGTGGTCGCACCCTGCGGTGGTCACCGACGGGCTGGCCCGCTGGGAGGTGATCGTTCCCCCCAAGGGCTCGTGGAACATGTGCCAGCAGTTCTCCTGCTCGATCGACGGCGACGAGATCGAACCCCGGTGGCGGTGCGGCCACCCGGTCTCGAGGGCCAAGCCGGCCGAACGGATGGCGCAGTGGCGACGCAACGTTCCGGTGGTCGAGACCGACCACGAGGGCCTCCGCCAGGTCCTGGCCCGTGGCGCCGAGGACCTCGGCGCCCTTCGCATCTTCGACCCGGACTATCCGCAGAGGACCGTCGTCGCCGCCGGCGCCCCGTGGTTCATGAGCCTGTTCGGGCGCGACTCGTTGATCGCGGCGTGGATGGCCCTGATCGCCGATCCCGAGCTGGCTCTGGGGACGTTGCAGACCCTCGCCCGGTTCCAGGGGCGCCAGGTCAACCCGGCCAACGAGGAGGAGCCCGGGCGGATCCTCCACGAGATGCGCTTCGGTGACGCCTCCTCCCTCTCCCTCGGGGGCGGGGCCATCTCCTACGGGTCCGCCGACGCCACCCCGCTGTTCGTGATGCTGTTGGGCGAGCTGCGCCGCTGGGGCCTGGCCCGCGAGGCCGTCGATGAGCTGCTTCCCCACGCTGACGCCGCCATCCACTGGATCGAGCGCTACGGCGATCGGGACGGCGATGGCTACGTCGAGTACCAGCGGACCTCGGATCGGGGTCTGCGAAACCAGGGTTGGAGGAACTCCCCCGAAGCGATTCGCTTCGCCAGCGGGGCGCTGGCCGAGACACCGGTCGCCCTCGCCGAGGTTCAGGGCTACGTCTACGGGGCCTACCTGGCCCGGGCATTCTTCGCCGCCGAAGCCGGCGACGCCGCTTTGTCCACCCGGCTGCGGTCCAAGGCCGCCGGCTTGAAGATGGCGTTCAACCGCGACTTCTGGCTGGAGGACCGCCAGTGGCTGGCCATGGGCCTCGATCGGGACAAGAAGCCGATAGACGCACTGTGCTCATCGATGGGCCACTGCCTGTGGACCGGCATCCTCGACGCCGACAAGGCCGACGCCGTCGCCCGCCGCCTCCTCAGCCCCGACCTGTTCTCCGGGTGGGGGGTCCGGACGCTGGCAACGTCGATGACCGGCTACAACCCGCTCAGCTACCACTGTGGTTCGGTCTGGCCTCACGACAACGCCATCGCCGCCGCCGGACTGATGCGCTACGGCTTCGTCCGCGAGGCCCAGCGGGTCGTCATGGCCATGATCGACGCGGGCATGGCCGGCGGCGGGGCCCTGCCGGAGCTGTTCAGCGGCCTGGACCGGTTGGAGCTGCCGCTGGTGGTCTCCTATCCGACCTCCTCGTCGCCTCAGGCGTGGGCCGCGGCTTCGCCCTTGCTGCTGCTGCGGACGCTCCTGCGCCTCGACCCGTGGGTGCCGCGGGGCAAGGTGTGGCTGCACCCGTCGCTGCCCGAGCAGATCGAGCGGCTCCACGTGGGGCGCATCCCCCTTGCCGGGTCGCGGGTGTCGGTCACCGTCGAAGGAGACAAGGTGGCCGTCGACGGCCTGCCTCCCGATCTGGAGCTCGTCGATGCCCCCCGCCATCCTCTCACCGGGTCCTGAGTGTCTGCCGGCCGGCCGCTGAGCTCGCCGCCGCGGTAGGATCCGGTCGTGGCCAAGAGTCGGCGCCGGGTTCTGTCGCTGAGCGGTGTCGTCGCGCTCCTGGCCGCCGGCAACCTCGCCGCCCTGGCCTCGGGTCGCCTCGACGCGCCGGTGCCGGTGCCGGTGCCGGTGGTGACCGTCGCCGTCATGGGAACCCCGCCGACGTTGGCCGCCCCCGCGCCGCCTCCACGCCCGCCGCCGTTCCAGGCGCCCGTGTCCACGATGCTGGCCGCCCCCAGGGGCACGATCTCCACCTACGCCCAACCCGGCGGACCCCAAAGCGGCACCGTCGGGAGCTTCTACGGCTACGCGTTGGTCCTCCCCGTCGTCGACGAGCAACCCGGATGGCTCGAGGTCCGCCTCCCCCAACGACCGAACGAGTCCCTGACGTGGGTCCACGCCGACGCCGTATCCGTCTCCTCGACCGGCTACTTCGTCCTGGTGGACCTCGGCACGGAGCACCTGACGGTGTACCTGGCCGGCCAGGCCGTCATGTCCGTCCCGGTGGGGACCGGCGTGGCCGCCACCCCGACGGTCACCGGCAACTACTTCGTCGCCGTCCACGAGCCTCATGCCGATCCCCTCCTCGGTCCGGTGGTGCTCGACCTCTCGGCTCACTCCGACGCCATACAGAGCTGGGAGGGTTCCGGCGACGCCATCATCGCCATCCACGGTCCGGTCGATTCGTCGGCCGATTCCCGGATCGGTACCACAGGTGCTCGGGTCTCCAACGGTTGCATCAGGTTGCACACCGCCGATCAGCTGCACCTGGCGCCGATACCCGCCGGGGCTCCTGTCGACATCATCTCCTGACCGGGGGTGCGGGCCGGGCCCGACCCCCGGCCCCTCACCAGCCTCGTTCGGCCCATTCGGCGAGATGGGGCCGTTCGTTGCCGATCGTCGTGTCCTGGCCATGGCCGGGCAGGACGAGGGTGTCGGCCGGGAGGGGACCGAACATCCGCTCGTCGAGCGAGCGGAGGATGGTAGGGAAGTCGCCGCCGGGGAACGTGGTCGCACCGGGGCCGCCCGGGAAGAGGGTGTCGCCGCTGAAGAGGACCGGTGATCCCTCCAGACGGAACGACATCGACCCTGGGGTGTGGCCCGGCGTGGCGATCGTGTGGAGCCGGAGTCGTCCGACCTCGATCACGCTCGAGTCTTCCAGCAGGTAATCGTAGGAAGGGAGCATCGACGCGTCGGCCTCGGTCACGCCCACCTGGTAGCCGGCATCGCGCACGGCGGTGACGGCTCCGATGTGGTCCCAGTGACCGTGGGTCTCGATCACCGTGGTCACACCCAGGTTCCGGCACAGATCGAGCAACTTGTCGTGCTCGTTGGCGGCGTCGATCAAGATGGCGTCGCCCGTCGCCCGGCAGCGGAGGACGAACACGTTGTTGTCCACGGGGCCGACGACAACCCGGTGGATCTCGGCTTGCGTGTCCTGGTAGTGCATCACCCCCAAGCCTACGCCCCTCTTTCCGGCGCCGGTGGGCGTGCGCGGAATCCCCGGGTTCCGCTAGAAAGACAGGTCATCGTCATTGTCAGAGGTGCCGTTTCCTCGGGGAGAAGACCAGGGTGAATTTCGCGTTCAGTGAAGAGCAGGACGAACTGCGCAAGGCGGTCCGCCGGTTCCTCGACGACAAGTCCCCCGAGGCGGAGGTCCGCCGCCTGATGGAGTCCACCGAAGGCTACGACCGGGCCGTGTGGGACCAGATGGCCGGTCAGCTCGGCCTGCAGGGCCTCGCCATCCCCGAGGAGTACGGCGGCTCGGGCTACTCGTACGTGGAGCTGATCGTCGTGCTCGAGGAGATGGGTCGGGCCCTTTTGTGCGCCCCGTACTTCTCCAGCGTGGCCCTGGCCGCCAACCTGCTGCTCTCCGCCGGCGACGACGCCGCCAAGAAGGACTACCTCCCCGGCATCGCCGCCGGCACGACGATCGCCACCGTTGCGCTGGCCGAGGCATCCGGTCGCTGGGACGAGGAGGGCATCACCCTCGAAGCTCGCAGATCCGGCGAGGACTGGACGCTCGACGGCGAGAAGCTCTACGTCCTCGACGGTCACATCGCCGATCTGATCCTGGTGGCGGCCCGATCCTCGGCAGGCGTGTCAGTGTTCGCCGTGGACAAGGGCGCCGCCGGGTTTGAGACCACCGCGCTGTCGACCATGGACCAGACCCGCAAGCAGGCGAGGATCACCTTCTCGTCCACGCCCGCCCGCCTGGTCGGCGCCGACGGTCAGGGATGGGCCGCCACCTCCAAGATGCTCGACCTGGCCGTGGTCGCTCTGGCCGCCGAGCAGGTCGGCGGTGCTCAGAAGGTGCTGGACATGGCGGTGGAGTACGCCAAGGTCCGGGTTCAGTTCGGCCGCCCGATCGGGAGCTTCCAGGCCATCAAGCACAAGTGTGCCGACATGCTCCTCGAGGTCGAGTCCTCCAAGTCAGCGGCCTACTACGCCGGTTGGGCGGCGGCCGAGGACAACGACGAGCTGCCGGTGGTGGCCAGCCTGGCCAAGTCGTACTGCTCGGAGGCGTACTTCCATGCCGCCGCCGAGAACATCCAGATCCATGGCGGCATCGGCTTCACCTGGGAGCATCCCGCCCACCTGTACTTCAAGCGGGCCAAGAGCAGCGAGCTGCTCTTCGGCGACCCCAGCTACCACCGCGAGCTACTGGCTCAGCGCATCGGCCTCTGAGTGTCTGCCCGGCCGGCCGCTGAGGGGGTCCCGTCGGGTCAGTCCAGGCGGCGAAGCTCCTTCGGGTAGCGGCGGGCGTTCTCGACGTACACCTCGGCCGCCAGGTCGATCAGATCGGGGTTGGACCGGTCGGCCTTGATCACGGCCGGCACGCCCACGGCCAGGGCCCGAGGGGGGACCACCGTGTCGTTGGTGACAACCGCCCCGGCCCCGACCGTGGCGCCCTCGCCCACGGTGGCGCGGTGAAGCACGGCGCACCCGACGCCGATCAGGGCCCGGTCCTCGACGGTGCAGCCCTCCAGATGGGCGAGGTGGCCGATAACCACCCGGGAACCGATGACGGTGGCCAGACGGGATGGACGTAGGCGGCAGGGTCGATGGCGGGGACAAGGTCCCCCAGGGCGTAGACGGGCACGGCGCCACCGTAGGCCGCAGCGGTCCCCGGTGTCCGGCAGAGAAAATCCGTCCCCGAACCCCGTC
>JALYVP010000235.1 GCA_030853185.1 Actinomycetota bacterium
GAGAGAGCTGAGGCGGCGCAGGCGGTGGTTTGTCCGTCTCCTGCCCCGTCGATCAACTCGAACCGGTCGAGTGCTTCGTCGGCGGTGTGGGCCAGGGTTATGGTGGTTTCGGTCACGTTGCCTCCTTGGTGGCGTCGTGGTCAGACGGGGCCTGGGCTCGCGGCCCGGGCCTTCGTCGCGGTGGTGGACAGGTGGGGAGCGTCGGCCCCGGAAGGGGCGGCATCCAGGGCCGACGCCGTCTCCGGGGCGCCGACCGGAGAGGGGGTGAGACTGCGGCCTCGTTCTGCCGCGACGGCTCGGTACTCGGCGGGGGTCATGAGGCTGCCTGCTCGCTGTGGAGGTGGGCTTCGAGGCGTGTGACGCTGACCCGCCAGTCCTTGCCGATCCGGGTGGCGCCGGGAAGCTGGCCGGTCTTGGCGAGACGGGAGTGGCCGGCCATCAGGCGACCTCGGTCGTTTCGTGGTGCTCGATCCAGTGGACGGGCACATCCAGAACCTCCGCTATGCGCTTGCGGAGGGCGGGGTTGCGCTTCAGGTTGCGATGCCCAGAGACGAGATCGCAGGCGTACTGGAGGGACATGGGCGCCTCATCGGAGAGCCGCTTGGTGGACACTCCCGCCTTGTCCATCGCCTTCTTGAGAAGGGTCTTGTCGAGCGGTGGCACGTCGGCAAACCTAATGCGTACTACTGCGGGCGTCAAGTGGTCCGCAGTGTTCTGCATCAAAGACGTTGCTGACCTGCACTGTTGTAGAACTACAGGCTTGTCACTGCGTACTACTGCGAGCTAGGGTCCAGTTGCATACGCACTTACGGCCTCGGTTACGACGACCCCAGCCGCACACAACGCCTACGCGCGGGCACGTCGTGGCGCATCTCAGCGTGTCCGGCCTCCCACCAGACCGGCGTGCCGATCAACGGCAGAACTCACCGGCGTGATACAGGTTCCCATCGGTCGTAGCCGTTGTCCACCACGCAGCGGGCCTCGATCTTGGACAACGGTTTGGACAACCACTCCGGCGGGGCGTGATCTGAGCGGACGCATCGGAGCTACAAGAGTGCAGGTCAAACACTATCGGAGCTACTCCGTCCGCCTCCCAATACAAGGCCGAACGGCCGCCCCCTGACCATGCTCGCAGTACCAACGAACCGGATAGCGATGAAGCTGTATGTCAGAGCCCCCGTCTTGGCGCCATGGTCCTTGAAGATGCGGGGGCCCGGCGAAGGGTTCTCACCGGCCACCGAAAGCTCGGCCCTACCACTGGCACGAGCTGCGCCACTTCGTGGCCAGCTACTCGCTCCAGTCGGGATACGACGTGGTGGCAGTGGCCCGCCGGCTCGGCCGGCCCCCCCGCTGTCCTAGTCGGCACTACGCCGCCCGGTGGACCACTCCCGAGCTCGCATGGTCGCCCCCGCCCATGCGGGGGCCTAACTTGGCCGCCCGGTGGAGGTGGCCCACACCGCGATCGTCGACCATTTCCATGCTGGCGGGCCACCCGGAGGCGGTGGTCGATTTCGACCGCCCCGACCGGCACGCTGACGTCAGCGTCAGCCATTCGCGGCGAGCCGTCCCCGGTTGTACTCGGCGAGCTGAGCGTCTCGGGCCCGCTGACTGGCGGTCGGCGGGCGGGCAGCCGGGGGCAACTTGGCGATGCACGCCGGACAGTGCACGGTGCCATAGCAAGGCTCGGACCATCCATGGTCCGCGCTCATGTCGAAAAGACCGGACGGAATTGGGATTCCGCAGGCCGTCTCGGCGGCCCCGAGGTGCGGGTAAAGGTGGGATGGTCCGTTGCTCTCGCCGATGATGTGGTGGGTGCTCACATCGACACTGGTGGAGTGTTCACGCAGCCGCCCGGTCGCCTGGGCCCACGCGTCGATCGTCGACCACCGCCATGCTGGGCGGCCGCCGACCGTCCAATTCGGGGGGGGAAACTGGTCGCGTCGCCGCCAGTTGTTCACGTCGTCGCGGGTCACGCGGAGGCGGTGGGCGACCTCGACCACGCCGACCGGGATGTCTCGGATCAGAACGCTCTCGATGTCGAACGCATTCGCGTTGGGGGTGAGGAACACCATCTCGCCGCAGTTGCAGGCGACGGTCGCCCACCCGTTGCGCACCCCCTTCCAGGCGACAGACCGGCCGTGGCCGGAGTGGAAGCCATCGAAGCCGGGGAGGTCGCCCTGGTGGATTTCCTGGCCGGGGGTGAATCGTGTGTTGGCGGCCATGACAGCGTCGACGCCTGAGGCGACGAGCTGGTCCTTGAGCGAGCGGAGACCGTTGAAGATGTCGGCGTGGTCCGCTCGGGCCTCATCGTTGGTGGGGACGGTGGAGGGGACGGTGGAATCGGTCATGCGAAGCTCAGTTCGGCGGTGGCATCTTGGTTGCAGCGCACGCAGACGGTCCCAGTGATCCCGGAGGCATCGCTGCGGGGGTAGCGGGCGCCCGGGGCCATTGCAGTTGTCGCAGCAGCCGATCCCTTTCCCGGCGGGGGTGGCGGTGTACGGTCACCCTATGAACGCCGAGCGTGTTCGGGTGATCCGCCTGGTGCTCCACGTGAGCCGGGAACGCAAGATCCGGTTCCGGGCGATCCTTGACCGGGGCCGCCGCCAGTGAAACGCCCGGACTTCAGCACCGACCCGCGGACGCCGCCGCCGGCCGCCGAGAACGTCGCCGGTGCCGCCAAAGCCCTCGCAGCGGTCCTCGCGGTCCTCGTCATGGTCGGGGCGGTCGCGGTCGCCGCCACGGCGGTCGTGGTGGGCTGCGTGTGGCTGATCCGGGCTATGGTCGGCTGATGGGCCGTCCACCGGTAAGCGACGGCTCACACCTGCCACCGCTACCCCGAGACGAGGTGGAGCGGCTGCGGGCCATCGTGGCGGACTGGGGTTCGGCACTGGTCGCCTCGGGACGCCTGACGCACAACGACCTGCGGGCGGCGCTCTGGGGTGGTGCCCCGGTCGTCGGCCCTGTTCGCCCTGATCCGCTCTTGAGGTCATCGCCGCCCATGGCCGGCCGGCCGGGCCGGCCGTCCGGTCGCCGCATCGGCCGCCGGGCGGCGCTTTTGGCGGCGCGACCCGCGACGGGGTTCCGGTCCGGGTTCCGCTCGGGCAGGCCCGCGCATCGCCAGGTGAGATCATGAAGCACCCGAACGCCGGCCAGCTGGCGGTCCTTGTCGACGAGGTTTGCGAGGACATTGGCCACGCCGTCACGGTGCTGCCCCTGGTTGCCGATCACGCCAAACGGGAGCGCCAGTTCCCTCATCCAGAGGGACTGCCGGTCGCTGGCATCGCCAAGCGCTGCGCCGCCGACGAGTGCGACGGTCGTCCCCATGACGGATTACCCGGACACGCCGAGAATCACCTCGGCCCAAACGAAATGGACTGCGCCGATCCGGTCGGGGAAACGGTTGTCAGTCTGCGGAGTCTTGGCAAGGACGAGCAGCGCCTGGCCCACGGTGATGCGGTGCTGGCCGAGTGGATGGACGACTTCTTTCGGCTGAGAGAATCGACACGGCGGGTGCTCGACCAGCTGCCAGCGGTCACGACCTCCGTTCGAGCGAATCGCCAGCCGACCGACGGGACCACTGAGGACGACCGCCAGCGGGCCAGGACCGGTGCCACCGAGGCGGAGTCGGCGTGCGCCGCCTGCGAGCTCGGGGTGAGCGTGGTCGGCCCGCTCACCGCCATGCTGTGCGATGTCGACCTGCAGGCGTGGGTCGACGATGGTTGCCCCAGGCGTGGCGCGCAGGGTGAGGACAAAGTGACGGGTGTCGTGTTCTGGACGGGGTGGATCGGCCGGCGCCGGGCCCAGCTGGCCGAAACGGCGGCGGGTGTGACCTGCATCGCCGCATGGGACGCCGGATGACCATCGAACGAAAGAAGACGAATGCGAACCACCCGTAGACACCACCCGCTTCGAGCGACCATCATCATCGCCATCGGAATCATCGTCGGCGCCTACCTCGGCGGGTGGCTCCTTCTCGTCGGCGGCATCATCCAAGGCGTCCACGCCCTCCAGGCGTCACCGATCAACGGGACCGACCTGGCATACGGCATCGTTCGTGTCGTGCTCTGCGAGGTCGGTTTCGGGCTGCCGATCGCCGCCGCGGCGGGCCTAGCGGCTGTCACCGATTGACCAGCTCATCCGCACCCGCTGACCGCATGAGGTCGATCACGGACGTCTTCGTCCACGCCGACCCCGACTGCCGGGCCTGCGATGGTGGTGGGACGGTGTGCGAGGATCACCCGGATCGGCCATGGGGACACGACGGTTGCGGCGCCGCGGGGATGCCGTGCCTGCTCCGGCCGTGTGTCGGCTGCGGCGCCCCGGCCACTGAGAGCCCCCTCTGCCCAGCGTGCGGGGAGCGACGGTGACTGGCGTCTGGCTGCGCCGGGCGGCTGATCGGGAGCGCAGCCACGAGTGCGAAACGCCCAACGATGGCACCACTTATCGGCGGGCTTCCGGTCACTCTGGCGACATCTGGTGGTGCGGGGATTGCGGCCGCCGGTGGCGGGTCGCCCACAACCCCGAAGGGGCCTACTGGGTCCGCCGCCGCCTGCCGTGGCCACGCCTGCCCCGGCCTCTGTTCGTCGAGAAGGGCGGCAAGCACCCGCGACGCCCTGCCCCTATCGGCGAGGGTTCGGTGCTCCCGCCCCCGGGCCCGGGCCCCGAGCGACGGTGACCGACCTCACGGCCGAACAGTGGATGGAGCGAGTTCACCCCACCGAACCGCCGCTCCCCGACCCTGACCAAGGCCGCGACCACCGCCAAACCGAGCTGACCGAACTCGCCGGATACTGGGAATCCGACGACCTTGGCCGCACCGGACGGCGCCGCCCGCCCGCCTACCGCCGCGCCGAGGCCCTCGCCACCCACGGCGCCGAGATCGCAGAACGCGAAGCCGTCCGCGCCGGACGGATCGAGGCGGCACCGTGCACACATTGCGCCGCCGGGATAGCCCTCCACCCCGGCCACCTATGCCACCCGTGCTACCAGTACCGGACCCGCGCCGGCCGGCTCCCACCGGCCGAAGTGATCGCCCGGCGCCTGGCCCGCGTGCACAAATGGCAAGGGTAGGGAACACATCACCGGGAGACTCGCATGTACATCGGAGTCGGAACCCCGTCCGACGTGTGCGGCCACTGCGGATCACAGACCATGCTCCGGGCCACCGACGGCTGGCTGCACTGCGGTTGTGGGCAGCCGTGGACGACCGCGGCGGGCATCCCCCTCAACCCGCAGCTCTGGCCATGACCTTCAACCCGCTCGGCCCCTGGCAGCGCCACCCGCTCCGCCCCGACGTCCTCGAACGGTGCTGGCGGGACATCCCCGGCCGGCCGCAGCTCGGCGAGACAGCCATGGTCCCATGCGACGCCCCGGCCACATCCTCGACCGGGCTGTGCGAAGCCCACCACGCTGAACTCGTCGACCTGACCGGCGCACCGTGATGGGCCGGCTCAGCCCCGAAGGAGACAGCATGCACCCTCGGAAGAAACATCAACGGTGCGAACGGTGCGAGGTTCACGAGCACGACGCCTGCACCGAACGCATCACATGACCGAGCCGGCATTCGACAACGAGGCCGACCCTGTCGGCGAAGCGCTGCTCGAATCGTATTTGGACGACCACGGCTACGCGTACCGCTTCGACGCGGACACCAACACCCTGCTAGTC
>JALYVP010000236.1 GCA_030853185.1 Actinomycetota bacterium
GGCCGGGCCGTTGCCTGGCGCCGTGGAGCGGATCCTCGACGCCTACGGCCGACCTCTGAGCGCCAACGAGATCGCCGACCACCTGAGGGAGGGTGGCCGGGCGACCACCGTCGATGCGCTGGCGCGCGCCCTGCGGGCCAAGCGCTTCGCCTGCGGGCCGGATGCTGCGTTGAGGTTGGCCGACTGGGACGTCGGCGCCTCGTCGCCCGCACCGCCGTCGCCCCCGGTTCCCGTGTCGCCGAGCGAGACGATGTTGTCGGCAGACGGTCGCCTGTGGCTGTGGGTCAGGGTTGACGCTGAGGTTCTGTGCGGTGGTGAGGCCGTCGTCCCCGGCGCTCTCACCGCAGGCCTCGGCATGACGGCGCCGACCCGACGAACGTTCTCCAGCCGGTACGGGCCGATCGTCTTGGCGTGCGACGGGCCCCAACCCACCCGGGGCTCATTGCGGGCTGTCGCCATGGCCGCCGGGGCCCGCGTCGGCCACACCGTGCTGCTCGGATTCTCCGAGGGCGGCGATGTCCACGTGGACGTCCGTTGTGCCACCGGGCCCATGGACAGCGCGGCCGCCAAGGACTCTCCGTCCCCCCTGGTTCCCCATCTCGTCGTCGGAGGCACCCCATGACCGTCGCACCGTCCACGCTGGAGGAAGCCCTTCAGTCCTTCGAGTCCGACGTCGAGGCCGCCGTCAGGTCGCTCGGTGCCGCCTTGAACCAGGCGAAACGGGCCAAGGCGGCCGCCGCCGCCGGCCAGATCCGCGAGCTGCAACAGGCCATGGACAATGCCGAGCGGCTGGCTGACCAAGCCGCCGGGGCGGTGGCGGAGGTTCGCTGTGGATGGCAGTTCGACGTGGGCGAGTGGCTCGCATCCGGGAACTACGCCAAGGAGCTGCTGGCCACTGCCGCTGAAGCCGGCGTCCAGGCGTTCGAGTCCGACGAGCGCATCTTGTGCTATCCCGCCATCGTCGCCATCTCGGCCGGCGACGCCTCGGTCGTGGTGGACAAGAAGAAGGATCGTCGAATCCGGCCTTCGGTGCTGGTGCGTCACCTGGCCGCCCTCCAGCAGCGTCCGCCCAAGTTCAAGCCCGAGGGGTTCATCGCCAGCCTGGCCGCTGCGTACGATCTGGTCGTGGGCGCCAAGGGCGCTCGCCCCGGTGCGCCGGTGAAGCTGGTCGATGTGCACGCCGTGCTCACCCTCCTGCCAGGGGCCGCTCGTGACTACACCCGCCAGGAGTTCGCCCGTGACCTCTACCTGCTCGATCAGAGCGGAGTCGTCGACACCAAAGACGCCCGCCGCATGACCCTCCCCGCCAGCGCCATGACCCGGGGCACGGGGACGCTCAGCACGGTCACCAAGGCCGGCCAGGCCAAGATGTACGCAGGTATCGCCTTCGCCGAGCGATCGGCATGATCGAGGTGAGCGACTACGTCGGCTTCCTCGACCGCGAGTATCTGCACGGTTATGTGGACGCCGGGGGCGCGGCCGTCAAGTTCGCGGTCTCCGACGACCCCACCGCTGATGCGTTCATCGATCAACTGGCCGCGACCGCTCGAGGCGCGGGGTACGTCGTGGCCCAGGTGGACGCCGCGGCCACCCGGGTCCACCTGCTCGAGCAGGTGTTCTTCGCCGTCGCCGGCCAGATCGACTGGGACGCCTTGGCGACGGATGCGACCCGGACGGCGGTGGCCGCCGCAGGGTACCCGGCCCCGGAGGACGGAGGCGTCTCGCTCGACGTGTTGGCTGCCCACCACCGTGTCGATGCCCGCGAGCTGCGCCGCGACATCGACCGGGAGCTGCAGCTGCGGGTGCACCGCGATTACGCCATGGTCTCGGAGTTCCGCACCGCCATGCTGCGCCTCTGTCAGGCCCAGCTGCGGGCAGGTCAGGTCAGCGAGGCTGAGCACGCCGCGGTCCTGGACTGGCTCCACGGCAACCTGCGCCAGATCTCTGCGCTCAAGTCGGCGCTCATCTTCCGGCGCATCGGGCGCCACAACGCCCGGCCGCTGCTGTTCTCCTTGGCCCACTGGCTGGCGGTCAACGGCCACGCCGGGCTGGTGTTGATCCTCGATGTTCGCCGCCTCGGCTTCGCCCGCCGGCCCAGCCCCTCCGAACGTCACGGCCACTACTACACCAAGGCCGCCCTGCTCGACGCCTACGAGGTGCTGCGCCAGCTGATCGACAACACCGATGAGTTGGGGAATTGCTTCGTTGCTGTGGTGGCTTCCCCGGCGTTCGTAGCCGACACCGGCCGCGGCCTCGATGCCTACCAGGCGTTGAAGCTGCGGGTCTTCGACGAGGTGCGCGACCGCCATCGCGACAACCCGTTCTCGTCCCTCCTCCGGTTGGGGACACCATGACCCCGCCGGAGAGCCGCGAACGGTCCGTCCAACGCCGGCGTGCCCTCGAGGCGCTGCGTGCGGGTGTGCCCAACCGCGATGCGGTGATGGTCCTCGGGTCCATGCAGCAAGGCGTCGAGGACCGCTTCAGCCAGCTCCTGGCGGCCGTCGATGCCCGCCCCGATGGCCCTCCGCCCGGGGGCATGCTCATCGGCGGCGGGTTCGGCACCGGCAAGAGCCACGTCCTCGAACATCTGGCCCATGTGGCTCTGTCCGAGGGCTTCGTCGTCTCGAAGGTGGTGATCTCCAAGGAGACACCCTTGCACGATCCGGTGAAGGTGTACCGGGCCGCCATCGAGCACGCCAAGGTCCCTGGGCGCCCGGGCTCAGCCATCGACGAGGTCGCCGCTGGTCTCCAGATCGACTCGGCTGCCTATGCCGAGCTGTACCGCTGGGCCCACCAGGAGCAGGCACCGGTTGACAGTCGCTTCGCGGCCACCCTGTTCCTCCACGAGTACGCCCGCGGCGACGAGGAGTTCGCCGACCGGATCGTGCAGTTCTGGGCCGGTGATCCGCTCCCGGTAGCCGATCTCCGGCGCCGCCTGAAGGAGGCCGGTGCGGCCGCCACCTACCGGCTCGAGAAGGTGAAGGAACGGGACCTCTCCGTGCAGCGGTTCCGTTTCCTGTCCCGGCTGATGCAGGCGGCCGGGCAGCGCGGGTGGATCCTCCTGCTCGACGAGGCCGAGCTGATCGGCCGCTACTCGGCGCTGCAACGAGCCAAGTCCTACGCCGAGCTGGCCCGGTGGATCCGGGGGGACCGCGACGACCCGGCGGCGCCGCTCGGAGCCGTCCTGACCACCGTCGATGACTTCGAGACCCAGGTGCTTGTCGGGAAGAACGACGTCGAGCTCATCCCCAAGCGGCTCCGGGCCAAGGGCAGCGCCGAGGCCGAGCTTCTGGCTGGGATGGCCGAAGCGGGGATGCGAATCATCGAGCGGGAGCAGATCCAGCTTCAGCCCCCCGACCGCGACGAGCTGGATCGCACCTATGCCCAGCTCCGCCAGATCCACGGCGAGGCCTACGGCTGGGACCCCCCTGACGTCCAGGGCCTGGAGCGGCTCCCGTCCAACCGCATGCGGCAATACGTCCGGGCGTGGATCAACGAGTGGGACCTCCGCCGTCTCGACCCCGACTACGGACCGGAGATGATCGCCGCGACCCTCGGCGTCGACCTCAGCGAGGAGACCGATGTGGAGGCATCGGGCGACGAAAGTTGATCGCCGGTGCTGGCTGACGACCTGGCCACGGCGTTGCGCGCCGCACCAGGCCTCGCCGCCGCCGAGCTGGCGGCGCGGGTCGGATCCTCATCCGAGCAGGTCGTGTCGTTTGCCCTCTTCGCCGATCACGCCCACTTCCGGTGCGACCGCGCCACGCCGCCGCGTTGGTGGTTGGCCAGCGGGCCACGCCCCCTGGCGGACGTGCACCCGGCTGGCCCCGGGCCGGTCGTCGCCCCGGTATCGCCCATCCGTCTTCACCGGTGGCAGGCCGATGCCCTGACCGCGTGGGCCGGCGCCGGTCGGCGGGGGGTCATCGAGGCGGTCACCGGCACCGGCAAGACCATGGTGGGCGTGGCCGCCGCCCTCGAGGAGCTGGCCCGGCGCGGCCAGGTGCTGGTGCTGGTCCCGACCGTCGAGCTCCAACGTCAGTGGGTGATCGAGCTGACGGCGCGCCTGCCCCCCGGCGTGACCGTTGGCCGCTTGGGCGCGGGTGTAGCCGACAGCCTGAGCACCCACGACGTGCTGGTGGCGGTCGTCAACAGCGCCAGGGTCATCGATGTCCGGCCCATCCGGGCCGGGGGCCTGTTGGTGGCCGACGAGTGCCACCGCTACGGCAGCGCCGTCAACCATCTGGCCCTGGACGGCCGGTTCCGCCGCCGGTTGGGCCTGAGTGCCACCTACGCCCGCGACGACGACGGCAACCTGGCCTGGCTGGACCCGTACTTCGGGGGCACCTGCCTTCGCCTCGGCTACCGGCGGGCGCTGGCCGAGGAGGTCACGGCCCGCTTCACCGTGACGTTGCTCGGGGTGCGCCTGGGGGCCGACGAGCGGGTCCGCTACGAGGACCTGAGCGAGCAGATGAAGCGACTGTGGGCCCGCCTCGTCGACAGGTACGGGGTCCCCTCCGAGCCGTTCGACGCCTTCCTGAGAGCGTTGGCGCACCTGGCCGACAGCGACGGCGACGGAGCCGGCGCGGCCCGCTCCTACCGCCAGGCCATGCTGGAGCGCCGGCGGCTCCTGGCTGACACTCCAGCCAAGGACGAGGCGCTCGCCGGGCTGGCCGCGGCCATCGCCGACGCCGACCGGGCCATCGTGTTCACCCAGTCCATCGCCGCCAGCGAGCGGGCCGCCCAGCGGCTCGGTAGTTGCGACCTGCGCTCAGGTGTCATCCATTCGGCCTTGACCGGCGACGAACGCCGGGCCGTCCTCCGCCGCTTCGCCGCCGGCGACCTCAAGGTGCTCGCCGCCCCCAGGGTGCTCGACGAGGGCATCGATGTGCCGGCCGCCGACCTGGCGGTGATCGCCGCCGCCAGCCGGTCGCGCCGCCAGATGGTCCAGCGCATGGGCCGGGTGCTGCGCCGCAAACCCGACGGCCGCCGGGCCCGCTTCGCCGTGCTGTTCGCCGAGGAGACCGTCGAGGACCCTCGCTGGGGGGCACACGAGGTGTTCCTCGAAGAGATGGCCGACGTGGCCGACCGGGTGTGGCGCTATGGTTCCGGGACCGACGTCGAAGCCCCGGGTGGGCCCCGCGACACCCTGCGGCCCTCGTGGCCCGCCAGCCCGACCGTCGCATGCCCGTCGTAGGATGGACCCATGTCGGTGAGCGCCAAGGTCAGCGTCGAGGACTACCTGGCCGGGGACTGGCCACCCAACTCTCAACTGATCGAGGGCGAGGTGGTGGTGAACGACCCGGCGATAGGCCATCAACGAGCGGTGGGGAACATCCACGGGATGCTTTGGACCTGGTGCCGGGCGATGCCCGGCCGGGGGGAGGCAGGACTGGGCTGCAACTGGGTGCCGGGGTTCGGCGCCAACGTGTACAAGCCCGACGTGTGGTGGGTCCGGGAGGAACGCGTCCGCCCCGACGACATGGTGTGGTTGGACGGATCGCCCGATCTGGTGGTCGAGGTCCGCAGCCCCGGGACGTGGCGCTTCGACGTCGGGGTCAAGCGCCGCGTCTACCAGGCGAGTGGTGCCGCCGAGCTGTGGCTGGTCGACCCGGCGCTCTGCGAGCTCACCGTGGCTGGCCAGGCCGTGCCTGGCC
>JALYVP010000237.1 GCA_030853185.1 Actinomycetota bacterium
GCCCCCAGGCGGTCGTGGGTGACGTAACGGCCGGCCCGCGCCCGCCACGCCCGTCCCGGTGCCGCCCAGCCGGCGACTCGCTGACGGCCGAGCTTGACGGCGACGGCCGTCGTCGCCACGCGGGACCACGTGCCCATCCCGGCGTCGACCTTGCCCACATCGTGGAGCAACGCCGCCGCCATGATCGGCCGCCGGGAGCCGTCGCTCGGAGCGACGGCGAGGCGGCGGCCCACCTCCCGAGCCACCCCCACGGCGTGGCGGCGATCGGGCCCCGACAGCCGGGCCCATAGGCGCAGCTCGCCCGGCAGGAGCCAGGACCGGGCCCAGCGTTCGGTGCCGGCAACCGGTCCGGCTGGCCACAACGAACCAACCAGGCGGCCCGCCAGGTGCCGCATGGACCCGAAACCCTCGCTCACTGATCCAACCGTAGCGGCATGTGACTGATCTCCTCGAGGGTCCGGCCCCTCGTCTCAGTCCCGAGAACCACCACCGCCACCACCGCCACCAGCGCCGCCCCCGCGACCAGCAGGAAGACCGACCCCACCCCGGCCGCGTCAAGCAACGGCGGCACCAGCGACGGCCCGATGACGCCCGAGAGCAGCCGACCGAAGCCTTCCGTCGCCGAGGTGCCGACCGCCCGCATCTCAGTTGGGTAGCTCTCGGTGGTGTACACCTTGACGGCCGGGTCGACACCGATGCCGAAGAACGAGATCACGCACCCGAGGATCAGCACCGGCACCGCCCCCCGTACGAAGCCGAAGGCGGCGGCCGCCCCTGCGGCCACCACGGTGAAGGTGACGATCACCGGCCGGCGGCCCCAGCGCTCGACCACCCACGCCTCGAGCAGCTTGCCCGGTATCGACACGGCGACGATGACGGCGGTGAAGGCGAACGACGACGTCAGGGTGAACCCCATGTCGTGTACGACGGTCGGCATGAACGTCTGCACCGAGTAGAAGAGGAAGAACGTCCCTCCGAACGTGACCCACAACATCAGCGACCGGCGCAGGTACCTGGGGCTGAGGACCGCCCGCAGACCGGGGCGAGCGGGGCGAGCCTCGTGGCGGTCCTCGCCGCGGTCCTCGTGCCCGGGAGCCGATCCCGCCCGCAGTGGGTCAGGCGGGGGCAGGGACAGGGGCCTATCGAGACCGGCGCTCACGCGAGCCTCGATGTCGTCGAGCACGACGCCCGCCTCCACGGTCCGCCCCTGCGACTCGTACCACCGGGGGGACTCGGGCAGCAGCTTCCAGGCGACGACGGCGAACACCAGGGGCAGCCCACCCAGCAGGAACATGATCCGCCAGCCGGTGGCGTCGGCCGTGGAGGGGATCAGCCCGACGGCGAGCAGCGGTGAGAGGAAATAGCCAACGGACAAGAAGGCGTCGGCGATCCCGGTGAACCGCCCCCGCTGAGACGGGGGACACAGCTCCGAGCCGTACACGTAGGGCAGGGGGAACACGGCCCCCATGGCCAGGCCGCCGGCGATGCGCAGGACGATGAAGACGCCAATGCCCGGCGCCAGGCCGGCCAGGGCGGTGAGCACCGCGTAGCCGACCGTTCCCCAGACCAGGATCCGCTTGCGGCCGAAGCGGTCCGCCATCCAACCGGCCGGGACGATGCCGGCCACGATCCCGATGTTGGCGGAGATCGAGACCAGCGACTTCATGCCCGTCGTCAGGTGGTAGAGGTGGGTGAGCGACGGCAGGACCGCTCCGGTGAGCCCGATGTCGTAGGACTCGATGAGCCAGCTGAGGAACAGGACCGCCATCACCCGGCGCAGCCACGGCGACGGTGGCAAGCGGTCGAGGCGGGCGGCGGCACCGAAGTCGGCGGGAGTCATCGACGTCCTCAGGCCGTGAGCAGGTGGGCCCACGCCCGCTCGGCCGGTCCGAAGACGTGACCAAGGAAGCCGCCGGGGTTGAGGAGCACGACCACCAACAGGACGGGCATGGCGTACTGGCGAACCTTCAACCAGGTGGGCCACGCCGACGGCGGGAGCAGCCGTTCGACCACCGCCGAACCGTCGAGGGGAGGCAGGGGGATCAAGTTGAACACCGCCAGGGTGACATTCAAGAAGCCCATCAGGTACAGCAACTGATCCACGATGCCCACCGAAGCGAGCCCGCCGAAGGTGATCAGGTTGTAGATCGTCTGGGCCGTGCCCGCCGGCCGGACGTAGCGCAGGACCAGGATGGAGATCCCGGCCAGGACCAGGTTGGTGAGCGGGCCGGCCAGGCTGACCACCAGGGAGTTGTTGCGGGGGGAGCGCATCCGTCCCGGCGAGATGGGAACGGGCTTGGCATAGCCGAACGCGCCCAGACCGGCCAGGGCCAGGACTCCGGGCAGGACCAGCGTGCCGATCGGATCGACGTGCTTGATCGGGTTGAGCGTAAGGCGCCCGGCTCTCTTGGCCGTGTCGTCACCGAAGGCCAGAGCGGCAACGCCGTGGGACAGCTCGTGGAGGATGATGGACGGAACCACCACCGCGAAGATGAGCAGCGTGGTGATGCCGAGACGTTGGCGAAGGGCATAGATGGCCAGCAGGATCAGCCCGACCGCCACCAGCACCTGGGCATTGCCGAAGCGTCGCACCGCACCATCCTGGCCTGTTCGGGACCCGTGCGGCTCTCACGGTCCGCTCAGGGCCGCGCCCGGTCGGCCAAGGTCAGGCCGATGATGGTCTTGGCGTCGACGAGGGCCCCCGAGGCCACCAGGTCGTCGAGGTCGTCGAGGGAGACCTCTTCCTCCGTCATGTGGCGCTCCTCGATGCCCTGGAGGTTGTTGCCCACCTCGGTGAGATCACGGGCGAGGTACAGGTGGGAGAGCTCGTCGCTGAAGCCCGCCGAATTGTAGAAGCGGGCCAGCAGATCGATGCTGCCGGCGGCGCGGCCCACCTCCTCTTCCAGCTCCCGGGCGGCGGTGACCTCGGGGGCCTCGCCGTCGACGTCCCGCTTGCCGGCGGGCAGCTCGAGGAGCTCGGCGTCGATGGCGGCCCGGTACTGGCGGACCAGGACGACACGGCGGTCGTCGATCATGGGCACCACCACCACAGCACCGGGATGGTGGACGATGTCGCGTTCGAACTCCTCGCCCTCGGGCGCAGCGAACCGGGCCTTCACGACGCGCAGCAGCGGCGAACGCCAGACCTCGGTCTCAGTGAGCTTGCGAAACCCGGCCACGGGCCGCCGCCTCCCGAGCCGGCTCACCGGCCGGAGCCACCGAGGCGCCCACCGGCGCCGACGGGGCCACCACCGTGACGGGATGGTTGCGATCGGCCCGGCGGACGGCCGCTCCGACCAACCCGGCGAAGAGGGGGTGGGGCCGGTCGGGGCGGCTCTTGAACTCGGGGTGGGCCTGGGTCCCGACCCAGAACGGATGGCCGGGCAGCTCGATGAACTCGACCAGCCGGTCGTCGGGCGACGTTCCCGAACAGCCCAGACCGGCGTCCTCCAGACGGTTGCGGTAGCGGGGGTTGACCTCGTAGCGATGGCGATGACGTTCGTAGACGAGTTCCTCACCGTAGGCCTGCGCCACCCGGGACCCGGTCCGGAGGCGGGCCGGCCACGTCCCCAGGCGCATGGTGCCACCCTTGTCCGTGATGTCGCGCTGGTCGTCCATCAGGTCGATGACCAGGTCGGGCGAGCGGGGGTCGAACTCGTGGGAGTTGGCCTCGGGGAGGCCGACCACGTTGCGGGCGTACTCGATGACCATCACCTGCAGGCCCAGGCACAGCCCCAGGCAGGGGATGTCGTGCTCGCGCGAGTAGGTTGCCGCTGCCACCTTGCCCTCTACCCCCCGCTCGCCGAAGCCTCCCGGGATGACGATCCCGTCAAGGTCGCGCAGGCGATCCTCGGCGAGCAGGCCCTCGACGTCCTCGGCCTGGATCCAGGCGATGTCGATCGCCGCTCCGTGGCGATACCCGCCGTGGCGGAGAGCCTCGACAACGGACAGGTAGGCGTCGGGAAGGTTGACGTACTTGCCGATCAGGCCGATCCGCACCGGTCGGGTGGCGGCCTCCACCGACGACACCAACCGCTCCCACGACCGCAGGTCGAGGGGGTGCTCGGCCTCCCCGGCCGGGCCGACGCCGTCGAAGCGCAGCAGGCGGCAGACGTAGGCGTCCAGGCCCTCCTCGTGGAGGGCCAGGGGGATCTCGTAGAGGTTGGGGGCGTCCATGCACGAGATGACCCCTTCGACGGCGACGTCGGAGAGGTTGGAGATCTTCCGCTTGAGATCCGACGAGATGCTGCGGTCCGATCGGCAGATGATGACGTCGGGCTGGATGCCCCGGCTGCGCAGCTCGGTCACCGAGTGCTGGGTCGGCTTGGTCTTCTGCTCCCCGGACGGTCCCAGGTAGGGCACCAGGGTGACGTGGACGTAGCACACGTTGTCCCGGCCGACGTCGTTGCGGAACTGGCGGATGGCCTCGAGGAACGGAAGGATCTCGATGTCGCCGACGGTGCCGCCCACCTCGGTGATGACCACGTCGACGTCGTCGGCCGCCAGCCGGATGATGCGCTCCTTGATCTCGTCGGTGATGTGGGGGATGACCTGGACGGTCTTACCCAGGTAATCGCCTCGCCGCTCCTTGGCGATGACTCCCGAGTAGATGGAGCCGGTGGTGGCGTTGGAGTCGCGATGCAGGTTCTCGTCGATGAACCGCTCGTAGTGGCCGAGGTCGAGGTCGGTCTCGCCGCCGTCCTCGGTGACGAAGACCTCGCCGTGCTCGAAGGGGTTCATGGTTCCCGGGTCGACGTTGAGGTACGGATCGAGCTTCTGCATGGTCACCCGCAGGCCCCGGCTCTTGAGCAACCGACCGAGCGACGATGCCGCCAGCCCCTTGCCCAAGGAGCTGGCCACGCCGCCGGTCACGAAGATGTGCTTCGCCACGCCCAATCCCTCCACTCCCGATGCTGCTCGGTATCGGCTCTGTGCCAAACGGCTCGTGCCAAACGGCTCGTGCCAAACGGCTCGTGTCCGGGCCCCTCGCGTAGCGGCCAACGCATCCTACCGCGACGGGCGGGACGAACCGGCCATGGCCAGCAGCTCCTCGGCGTGGCGGCGGGCGGTGTCGCTTCGGGGCTGGCCCGACAGCATGCGGGACAGCTCAACGACTCGTTCCGGTCCCTCCACCCTCGACACCTCAGCGGCGGTCCTCTCACCGTCGGTCGTCTTGCGGACCCGTAGGTGATCGGTGGCGAAGGCGGCGACCTGGGGTAGGTGGGTGACGACCAGGACCTGGTGATGGCGCGCCAGGGCGGCGAGGGCCCGACCCACGGCCACCGCCGCTTCCCCACCGATCCCGGCATCGACCTCATCGAAGATCAAGGTGCGACCGGGACCGCGGTCGGGAAGGGAGCCGGCGACGCCGGAGAGCACCAGCCTGGCCGCCAGCATGGTGCGAGCCAGCTCGCCGCCCGACGCCACCTTGGTCAGGGGGAGAGCCGGCTCGCCGGGATTGGCGCCCAGCATCCAGGTGACCGAGCGCCCGGCCGGGTCGTCACCGACCTCCACCGCGAAGCGGGCCCGGGCCATGGCCAGGGTGCGGAGCTGGGCGATCACCGCTTCGGCGAACTGGGGGGCGGCTCGCCGGCGGGCGTCGCCCACGGCCTGCTCGGCGGCGGCCAGGTCGGCCG
>JALYVP010000238.1 GCA_030853185.1 Actinomycetota bacterium
GCTGACAACCAGGCCTGCCGCCGAGCCCGCTCGTCGGCTGATGCCACCCCGGGCCGCAGCCCCTTGGCGCCGATCGGGGCGTTTGTGCCGTGCCGCTGGCAACCGCGTGGTGGAAAAGCCCACTGGCGTGCTCTATCACCAGGCGGTTCGGGCCCCAGCCAGCCAGACGAAGCGAGGACCTACTCGGGCGGGGCCGGCTCCCCCCAGGACCCATGGCCGTCGTCGTCCGACGGGACGGGCGCCGCCCTCGGGCCGGGGCGGGCCACCGGAGGTGGCGACCCCGCCGGAGGTGGCGACCCCGCCGGAGGTGGCGACCCCGCCGGAGGTGGCGACCCCGACCAGCCCGACGCGGGCGGGCGGGCCCATGGGGGGGTGATGCCGGGCGCACCGGTGCCTGCGTACCCGGGCCAGAGGGGCGGCGAGGCCCCCCTCCGGCGGCGGCTGACGACGAGCCCGACGACAGCGGCCACAACGAGGGCCACCACCACCAGACCGATGATCACGGCATACCCCAGGTTCTGGAACGATGACCTGATCGAGGTCCGGTCCCATGCCGGGTTGCGGGGCCCCAACAAGCCGACCAGGGTGGCGAAGGGGAACCGGCGGTGAAGGGCGGGACCGTGACCGCGGACCGTGACGTCAAGGTCGTCGAAATGCTCGTGGAGGTCGTTCCACACGACGTGAGCCACCGTGACCGTCGCCCCGTCTGACGGGCCGGCATCGACCGCCACGCTGACCTCGACGACGTTGTGGCCAGAGGCAACGGCGTTGAGGTTGACCCGTACCGAGGTGAAGCCCGCCGCCTCCAACCCGGTGGTGGTGTTGACGACGGAGCTGACCAGGCCGCACCCCCCGAGCAGGATGATGGCGCCGAGCAGGGCGGTCGTTGCCAGAACCCGCCGCCCCGAAGGACCGCATCGTCGTGCGCCCCGGCTCGCAGGGCGTCCGATGGGTTTCCCGACGGTCATGCCAGGAGGACCAGATCATCACGGTGGACGACCTCGCGAGGGATGTCCACCGGGAGGTCGGTGGTGCGCCGGCCGGCGAGCTCCTTGAGACGACGGGACGGATGGCGGCACAGGCCCTTGGCGAAGACGGCGCCGTCGGGACCGGCGATCTCCACGGCGTCGTCGGCGTCGAACGATCCGGCGACGTCGACGACACCGGCAGGCAACAGCGAGACGCCTCGTTCGAGCAGCGCCCGACGGGCTCCCTCGTCGACCACCACCGTCCCCGACGATCCGACGGCGAAAGCGATCCACAACTTGCGGGCCCCGAGGCGTCCCGAGCGGGGCACGAAGACGGTTCCGACGCCAGGGGCGCTGGCCACGGCCTCGGCCACGACCCCGGGCCTGGTGGCCGAGGCGATGACCGCCCGCACGCCGGACCATGCTGCCATGCGCCCGGCGGCCAGCTTCGAGGCCATTCCCCCACTTCCCCTGGCACTTCCTGTGCCGCCCGCCATCATCTCGAGGGACACGTCGCCTTCCACGATCTGCTCGATGAGCGAGGCCTGGCTGTCGACGCGGGGATCGGCGCTCAGCAGGCCCGGCGTGTCGGTGAGGAGGAGCAGCAGGTCGGCGGACAGGAGGTGGGCCACCAAGGCGGCGAGGCGGTCGTTGTCGCCGAAGCGGATCTCGTCGTCGGCCACGGCGTCGTTCTCGTTGACGATCGGCACCACGCCCAGCTCCAGCAGCACGGAGAGCGTCTGGCGAGCATGGAGGTACTGGCGCCGATTGACGAAATCGAGGGGCGCGAGGAGGACCTGGCCGGTAGTCAGTCCGTGCTCGAAAAGCGCCCGTTCGTACACGCCGAACAAGCGACCCTGGCCGACAGCGGCGACGGCTTGCAGCACGGCCAGGTCGCTCGGCCGGCGGTCGCCCATGCCGAGGACCGGCAGACCGGAGGCGATGGCCCCGCTGGTGACGACCACCACCCGGGTCCCGCCAGCGCGGACCTCGGCCACCTCAGCGCACAACTTGGCGATTGCCGCTTCGTTGATCAGGCCGTTCTCGTCGGTGATCGAAGACGTACCGATCTTGACGACGACGGTGGGTGCAGCCATGGCCCTAGTCTGCCGCCCCCGGTGCTCCTCAGTTGGGTTGGTAGTCGAACTCGAAGGTGCCGATGCGCACCCGGTCGCCCTCCACCGCGCCGGATCGCAGGAGGGCCCGGTCCACGCCCATGCTGCGAAGCCGGCCCTGGGCGTAGGCGAGGGCGTCGACGTTGCCGAGGTCCGAGAGGGCAACCGCCCGCTCGGCGGGCCGGCCCCTGACCACCCAGGCGCCGTCCGCGTCCCGCTCCACGACGACGCCCGCCGGGACCGGCCGGTGCACGACGAAGCTGTGGGGACGGTCCTGCTCGGCTCGGGCCTCGGCGACCTCTTGAGCCATGCGCCCCAGTAGGGTCCGCAGGCCGTCGCCCGTGACCGCCGACACCGTCGGGCCGTCCCAGGTCTCGGTGGCGGCATCGGCCTTGGACCCGACAACGATCCGCCGGCGGGTCGACAGCTCGTGGCGGTAGCGGGAGAGCTCGCGGATGAGGACCTCCTCCTGCTCGGCCGGGGCTCGGCCGTCGGAGGGGGCCAGGTCCACGAGCACGACCAGGACGCGGGCCCGCTCGATGTGACGGAGGAACTGCTGACCCAGTCCCCGGCCTTCGCTCGCCCCTTCGATCAACCCGGGGATGTCCGCCACCACCATCTCGTGCTCGTCGAAGCGGACGACGCCAAGGTGGGGTACGAGGGTGGTGAAGGGGTAGTCGGCGATCTTGGGGCGGGCCGCAGAGATGCGCGAGATCAGGGTGCTCTTGCCGGCGTTGGGAAAGCCGACCAGGGCCACGTCAGCCATCAGCTTCAGCTCCAGATCGAGCCACCGATCCTCGCCCATCTCGGCCTGTTCGGCGAAGGCCGGCGCCCGGCGGCGGTTGGAGAGGAACCGGGCGTTGCCCCGCCCGCCCTGGCCCCGGCGGGCGGCCAGCCACCGGTCGCCCTCATTGGACAGATCGGCCAGGATCTCGCCGTCCAGGCTGCGCACGACCGTACCTTCGGGCACCGTCACATCCAGGTCGGCTCCGGCCTTGCCGTGGCGCCCCTTGCCCATCCCGTGCACGCCGCTCCCGGCCTGATGGTGGGGGTGGTTGGCGAAGGTGTAGAGGGAGGCGACATTGCGGTCGGCGACGAGCCAGACATCGCCACCATTTCCCCCGTCACCGCCGTCCGGTCCGCCCTTGGCCACGTGGGCCTCCCGGCGGAACGACACGGACCCGGCGCCGCCGTCACCCGCCTTGACATGGACCTGGGCCTGATCGACGAAGTTGGACATGGTCCCTAGGATTCAGGTGGCCGGTGGGCCCGGAGGGTGGGGCCTCAGGCTTCGGAGGTGGCCTGCTCAGTGGTGGCGGGTGCGCCGGTCTGGATGTCGACCAGCCTCCGGCCCTGGCGGGACCCGAACTTGACGTGGCCGTCGGTGAGGGCGAAGAGCGTGTCGTCTTTGCCGATGCCGACGTTCTCACCGGGGTGGAAGTGGGTGCCGCGCTGGCGGACGATGATCGATCCGGCGGTCACGGCCGTACCGTCGTAGGCCTTGACGCCGAGGCGCTGGGCGTTGGAGTCACGCCCGTTTCGAGTGGAGCCGCCACCCTTGGTCTTGGACATCTGTCATCCCTCCCGGCTGATGCCGGTGATCTCGATGGTGGTGTAGCGCTGCCGGTGACCCCACGCCTTGCGGCCTCGGGTCTTGGGCTTGTAGGTGAAGCCGCGGACCTTGGGGCCCTTGATCTCCCCGAGGACCCGGGCGGAGACCCGGGCGCCCGACAGGGCGCCAGGAGCAGCGATGACAGTGGCGCCGTCGACGACGAGGAGAGGCTGGAAGCTCACCTCGGCGCCCTCGTCGGCCCCGAGGAGCTCGACGGCCAGGGTCTGGCCCTCCTCCACGCGCTCCTGCTTGCCACCGGTCTTGATCACTGCGTACACAAGAGGGAGATTATACACAGAGGCCTGTTGAGCACACGGGCGGCCCGTTACACCTCAGAACAGGGTCTCGTCGATGATGATGCCCCGACCTCCGCAGGTGGGGCAGGTGTCGGAGAACGCCTCGACGAGGCCCTCAGAGATGCGTTTGCGGGTCATCTCCACCAGGCCCAGGTCGGAGATGTCGAAGACCTGAGTCCGCGTCTTGTCGCGAGCCAGAGCCGCCCGGAAGGTCTTGATGACCTCGGCCCGGTTGGCGGCGATCTCCATGTCGATGAAGTCGATCACGATGATCCCGCCGATGTCGCGCAGGCGCAGCTGGTGGGCGATCTCCTCGGCCGCCTCCAGATTGTTGCGGTAGACGGTCTCCTCCAGGTTGGACCGCCCGACGTTCTTGCCCGTGTTGACGTCGATGACCGTGAGGGCCTCGGTGCGCTCGATGATCAGCGAACCACCGGACGGCAACCACACCTTGCGGTCCAGCGCCTTGTGGATCTGTTCGTGCACGTGGTGGCGCTCGAAGACGGGCAGGGGGTCGTCGGACGGCAACTGCAGCTCCACCCGGTCGGCCAGCTCCGGGCTGATGCTCGTCACGTAGCTCCTGACCTCGTGGTAGAGAACCTCGTTGTCGATGATCACCCCCCGGTAGTTGCGGTTGAACTCCTCGCGGATGACCCGGACCGCCAGATCCGGTTCCTTGTACACGAGGCCTGGGCCCCGGGCCGTGCCGGCCAGGGCTTCGATCTGGCGCCACTGCTCCAGGAGGCGGCCCACGTCGCGACTCAGCTCGTCCGGGGTGGCTCCCTCGGCGGCGGTGCGCACGATGAGGCCATGACCTTCCGGGCGGACCTGGTCGAGGATGCGGCGCAGCCGCTTGCGCTCGTCGTCCGCCAGTCGCTTGGAGATGCCGTACGTGTCGCTGTTGGGCACCAGCACCACGAAGCGCCCGGGCAGGGACACCTCCTGGGTCAGCCGGGCGCCCTTGGCCCCGATGGGGTTCTTCGTCACCTGGCAGACGATGGTCTGACCCGGGCTCAACAATTGCTCGATGCGGGCGTTCTTGGCGGCACCCGAGAGATGGCCCCGTGTGGGCTTCGACTTGCCGTTCTTGGGACCGATGTCCCGGCCGCCGGTGTCGGCCTCGGGACCGTCGATGTCGTCGCCGTCATGGCGGACGTCACCCCGGTAGAGGACGGCGTTCTTCGGCGTGCCGATGTCGACGAACGCCGCCTCCATGCCCGGCAGGACGTTCTTGATCCGCCCGACGTAGATGTTGCCGTCGATCTGGTTGGCGTCGTCGGTAGGGCGGGAGACGTAGTGCTCTACCAGGTTGCGGCCTTCGAGCACGGCGATCTGAGTGGCCTGGCGAGCGACGTGGGCGACCATGAGGTACCGGCCGACAGGGCGGCCCTTGCGTTCGCGGCCCTTGCGCCGCTCCATGGTCTCGGCGTCCACCTCCGCCGGCTCGTCCACCAGGGTGGCCTCCACGGGCGCGCCCGGGGCGGTGGCCCCCGTCCGCACCCGCCCACCCCGGCGACGACCCTTGGGCCGGCGGTCGGCACTGTCGCCCCGGCCATGGGTCACACCTTCCTCCGTCGGGGTCGAGGCGGCGTTCGCTTCCCGCCCCCCCGGGGCTCCTCCCCGCTTGGCGCCGCCCGCGGG
>JALYVP010000239.1 GCA_030853185.1 Actinomycetota bacterium
CTCCCAGGTCCGGTGCTTCGACCCCGACGCGGAGGCGGCCATGGTGGCCGAGATCAAGGCGGCGGCCAAGGTCGGCGATTCGCTCGGCGGCGTCGTCGAGGTCATCGGGTACGGCGTCCCGGTCGGTCTGGGCAGCCACGTCCACTGGGACCGCAAGCTCGACGGCGCCCTGGCCGGCGCCCTCATGAGCATCCAGGCGGTCAAGGCGGTCGAGATCGGTGACGGCTTCGACGTTGCCACCCGCCGCGGCTCCGACGCCCACGACGCCATCGGCTGGGACGCAGGGACGGGGACCTACCAACGGGCCACCAACTGGAGCGGAGGCATCGAAGGGGGGATGTCCAATGGCGAGCCGGTCGTGGCCCGGGTGGCCATGAAGCCCCTGGCCACCCTCAACCGGCCCACCCTCAAGACCGTCGACACGGTGACCAAGGAGGAGACCGTCTCGTTCAAGGAGCGGACCGACGTCACTGCGGTTCCGGCCATGGGAGTGGTGGCGGAGACGATGATGGCCCTCGAGTTGGCGAAGGCGGCCTGCGTGAAGTTCGGCGGTGATTCCGTGACCGAGATGCGGCGCAACTTCGAGTCGTACATCGCCGGTCTCGAGTGAGCAGCCCGACGGTACCCCGGGTCTTCCTGGTCGGGATGATGGGCGCCGGCAAATCGACGGTGGGTTCGATCCTGGCTTGCCGGCTGGGGTGGCGCTACCGCGACAGCGACGACGAGATCGTCGCTCAGCGAGGGCTGACCGTGCCGGAGATCTGGCGAACCGAAGGCGAGCCGGCGTTTCGGGCCGAGGAGGGCACCGTGCTCCGCGCCGCGGCGGCATCGCTGCAGCCGGTGGTGGTGGCGGTCGGTGGTGGGGCCCTGCTCGAGGTGGCCAACCGGGCGGTCCTCGCCGAAGCCGGTCTGGTGGTGTGGCTGCGGGCGGACGTGGCCACCTTGGCAAGCCGGGTGGGTTCGGGCGAAGGCCGCCCCCTCCTCGACGGCGACGCGCCGGCGGCCCTGACCCGCATCTACGAGCAGCGCCGGTCCGTCTACCAGACGGTCGCCGAGGTGACGATCGACGTGGACGGCCGCAGTCCCGACGCGGTGGCCGACGTCGTCGTCGGGGCCCTGCAGGCGGCTGGCGTCACCGGGGCGGTCGCCGGTGCATGAGATCGAGGTCTCCCTCGGGACACGCTCCTACACGGTGCTGGTGGGCCATGGCGCTCGGCACCGATTGGGGGAATGGGTCCCCGTCGGTGCCCGCCGGGCCGCCATCGTGACCCAGGCGGCTGTCGGTTGGACCGTGGACCCCGAGATCGAGGCCCGGACGTTCACGATCGACGACGGCGAGGAGGCCAAGAACCTCGAGACGGTCGAGGTCCTGTGCCGGCAGTGGGCCACGTGGGGTCTGAGCCGAGCCGATGTCGTCGTCGCCGTCGGAGGTGGGGTGGTCACCGACGTGGCCGGCTTTGCCGCCGCCGTCTACCACCGGGGCGTCGCGGTGGTCCAGGTGCCCACCACCCTGCTCGGCCAGGTGGATGCGGCCATCGGTGGCAAGACCGGCGTCAACCTGCCGGAGGGCAAGAACCTCGTCGGGTCGTTCTGGCAGCCCTCCGCCGTCCTCTGCGACATCGAGACGCTGAGCACCCTGCCCCCCCGTGAGTACCGCAGCGGGCTGGGGGAGATGGCGAAATACGCCTTCCTCGGCGTCGGGGGCCTGGGGGCTCTGGCGCTGGAGGACGCGGTGGCCGCCTGCGCCTCGGCCAAGGCGGCGGCGGTCAGCGCCGACGAGCTCGAATCAGGGTCCCGGGCGTTGCTGAACTACGGCCACACCTTGGCCCACGCCCTGGAGACGGCCGGCTCCTACGATGTGCGCCACGGCGAAGCCGTCGGGATCGGGCTGGTGTACGCCGCCGAGCTGGCCCGGGCCCTGGGCCGGGTCGACGAGGATCGCGTCGCCGAGCACCGGGCCGTGGTGGCCGGCTACGGCCTGGACACCGACCTGCCTGCCGGTGCCGACCCGGCTGAGCTGGTCCGGATCATGGCCAGGGACAAGAAGGCGACCACCGGGTTGACCTTCGTCCTCGACGGCCCACGAGGTCCGGAGGTGGTCGCCGGCGTCGACCCCGACGTTGCGGTTGCCACCCTGGGGCGCCTGGCCGCCCCTCGATCGTGAGCAATCGCATCCTGTTGCTGTCCGGCCCCAACCTGGGACTGCTCGGCACCCGCCAACCGAACGTCTACGGCACCGCCACCTTGGCCGACCACGTGGCTGCTGCCAGCGAGGAGGCGGCTCGTTTCGGGCTGGTCATCGACCACCGGGCGTCGGACCACGAGGGCGATCTGGTCACCGCCGTCGGCCAGGCTCGCGGCCAGGCTGCGGCCATCCTCGTCAACCCTGGCGCCCTCACGCACTACGCCTGGTCCCTGTCCGACGCTCTGGCCGCGTTCGACGGTCCGGTCGTGGAGGTGCATCTGAGCAACCCCCACCGGCGCGAGTCATGGCGACGCCTGTCGGTCATCGCACCGGTGGCGTCGGGAACCATCGCCGGCTTCGGAAGCGCCAGCTACCGCCTGGCGGTGCACGCCGTCGCCGGCCTCTTGGGCCTCCCCGGGTTCTTGGGCCTCGGCGATCCGTAGCCCGGTGGGAGCAGCGCTGGGCGGCGGTCAGCCGGCCGGGGTGCTCGTGGTGCTCGACGGGCCGGATGCGCCGGGGGTGGTAGCGCGGGTGGTGGAGGGCACGGTCGGTGCCAGGGTGGTGGACGTCGTCGGCCCGCTGATGGTGGTGGACGGGCTGCCCGCCGCGCCCTCGCCGAGGTCGACGTACCACCGGCCGTTGACCTGGGTGCAGGGGATCGCCGGGTCGTTGTTCGATGACGAGCCACTCTCCACCGCCGAGTAGGCCTCGTCGAAGTTGTCGGCGGCGGTCGGCTGGCCGGCCATGGCGTTGGTGTTGTCGAAGCACACCTTCCCACTGCTGGTGGTGCACAGCGAGCCGAGGGCCGTGACCAGGGCCCGGTTGCCGGCGATGGTCGTGGCCCCGACGTGGAGGTTCTTGGCCGAGATGGTGGTGATCCCGGGCGAGAACGCGGCCGTGCAGACCGACTCCTGGGCGGGCACCACATAGGAGCAGGCCTCGGGCGCTTTGGCCGCGGTCGCCGCCTGGAGGAACCCGACCGCGGCGGCGGCCGGGCTGACGTGGCTGGGCCCAGGCGGTTTTGCCGACGCCGCGGATCCGCACCCGACCATCCCGGCACAGGCCGCCAAGGTGGCCAGGAGGGCGACGGCGGCGGTGGCGGGGGGCTGGACGAAGCGCCGGGAAGCTCGCACCGGCTCGACGGTAGCCCCCTCGACCAAACCGGCCGGTCCACGGCGGTGCCCGGCGATCCGGACCGGACCGGGTCCAGGCGCTCGTCTGGTACACAGAACCCCATGGTCACGTCTCCCATCCCCGCCCTGTCCGATCCCCTCCCGGCGATGGAGACCGCAGGAAGGCTCGGCCGGCTGGTCGAGATCCTGGGCGACGTCGACGGCCTGGTCGTGTCCTGCCTGACCAACATCCGGTACTTGACCGGTTTCACCGGCTCCGCTGGGCTGCTGATGGTGCTCGGTGGCGAAGCCACACTCATCACCGACGGCCGCTATGCCAGCCAGTCGGAGGAGCAACTGGCCGTCTCCGGGGTCACCGCCGCCATCGAGATCGCGGCGGCGTCGAAGCAGGCAGAGGTGGCTTCGTCCGTCGTCGCCGGGGCCGGTGCCCGCCGGCTGGGGTTGGAGGCGGCCCATGTCACGTGGGCCACCCAGCGCCGCTACGCATCGGACTGGTTCGTCGGGGTGGCGTTGGAGCCCACCGTCGGGCTGGTCGAACAGCTGCGGCGAGGCAAGGATGCCGGCGAGTTGGCCCGGATTCGGCGGGCCGCAGCCATCGCTGACGCCGCTTTTGCTCAGATGCGTCCCATGCTGGCGACCGGCCCCACGGAGACGGATGTGGCCCTCGAGCTCGACTCGACCATGCGCCGGCTGGGGGCGACGGGTCCGTCGTTCGAGACCATCGTCGCAGCCGGGCCGAACGGGGCCAAACCTCACCACCGCCCCTCGTCCCGACGGATCCGTGCCGACGAGCCGATCGTCGTCGACTTCGGGGCCCTGGTGGAGGGGTATGCGTCGGACATGACCCGTACCGTCTGGGTCGAAGGGGTGGCCAGCGCCGAGTTGCGTCGAGCCGTGGCGGTCGTCGCTGAGTCCCAGCGGTCGGGGGTGGCCGCCGTGGTCGCCGGGGTGGAGGCCGCCGCGGTCGACCGGACATGTCGGGACGTGATTGCCGAGGCGGGCTGGTCTGAGCGCTTCGTGCACAGCTCCGGCCACGGCATCGGCCTGGACGTCCACGAGGCCCCTTCGGTGGCGGCGGGCTCCACCGATAGACTGGCCGCCGGCCACGTCGTCACCGTGGAGCCCGGGGTGTACCTGCCAGGGCTCGGTGGTGTGCGCATCGAGGACACCGTCGTAGTGACCGAGGATGGCTGTGAGCCGTTGACCCTCACCCCAAAGGACCTGTGCTGATGTCTGCCGTGTCGACCAACGATTTGAAGAACGGGATGACCCTCAACCTTCCCGAGGGGCTGTTCTCGGTCGTGGAGTTTCAACACGTCAAGCCGGGAAAGGGAGGGGCGTTCGTACGGACCAAGCTGAAGAACTCCCGGAGTGGTGCGGTCATCGAGCGCACCTACCGGGCCGACGAGAAGCTGGATCAGGCCGTGATCGACAAGCGGGAGATGCAGTTCCTGTACATGGACGCCGGCGCGTTCGTGTTCATGGACAATCAGGACTATGAGCAGTTGACCGCCGACCGATCCAGCCTCGGCACCTCCGCCAACTTCTTGAAGGAGGGCGATTCGGCCACCTTGATGATGTACGACGCCGAGATCGTCGGCGTCGAGCTGACTGCGTCGGTCGACCTTCTCGTCACCGACACCGAACCGGGGTTGCAGGGCGACCGGGTGTCGGGGGCCCGCAAGCCGGCCACGGTGGAGACAGGCTGGACCCTGCAGGTGCCGTTGTTCGTGGTGATCGGCGACCGCATCAAGGTGGATACCCGCACCGGCGAGTACCTGACCCGGGTCGGGTCCTGACCGGGCCCCGGTCCCGGTCCATCGCCTCCCCCCGCGGCGGGCCATGACCAACGTCGGTAGCCGTCGTTCAGCCCGCGAACGGGCCCTCGCCTTGCTCTACGAAGCCGATGCCAAGGGTCAGAGCCCGGCTCGCGTCCTGTCGGACGTGCCGGTGGAGCCTGAACCCTTCGTCGTCACCATGATCGAAGGGGTGGAGGCCAACGGGGCGAGCATCGACGCCCTCATCACCAGCCATGCGTTCGACTGGACGCTCGACCGGATGCCGGTGATCGACCGTACCCTGTTGCGGATGGCCACGTTCGAGCTGCTCGTGCTGGACGACGTGCCCACCGCGGTGGCGATCTCCGAGGCCGTCGATCTGGCCAAGCAGTACTCGACCGACGAGTCGGGCCGGTTCGTCAATGGTGTGTTGGCGGCCATCGCGACGGAGGTACGTGCCGACTAGCATGGGTCCTCAGTCGTGAAGCCGGTCCCGTGAGCCCGGTACGACCAGGAG
>JALYVP010000002.1 GCA_030853185.1 Actinomycetota bacterium
GCCGCAGGGCGTCCACCAGGCCGGCCGCGTCCAACCGGTCGGCCGGGTCGACGGTACCGGCCGCCTCCAGCACCGGGGTCAACGGGCCCAGGTCGGCGCCGACCGCCATCGGCTGTTCGACCCGGGCCATGAGCGTGCCCAACGTGGTGTCGGTGGCAAATGGCACCCGGCCGGTGGCCGCCTCGACCAGCACCAGGGCCAGGGCGTACACGTCGGCCCGGTCGTCGAGGGCGTTGCCCCGAACCTGCTCGGGGGCGGCATAGCGGGCGGTGCCGACCACGGCTCCGGCCGGTTCGGTCCATGTCGACTCGGCCAGGGCCCGGGCCAACCCGAAGTCGGCCACGCTGACGTGGCCCTCGTCATCGAAGATCAGGTTGGCGGGCTTCACGTCGCGGTGCACCAGGCCCCGCCGATGGGCGTGAGCCAGGGCGCCGCCCGCTTCGATGCCCAGGCGCAGCACCTGGGCGGGCGACAACAGGTACCCGGTGTCGAGCAAGGACCGCAGGCTGCCGCCCTCGAGCAGCTCCATGACCAGGAACGGGGCTCCTTCGTCTTCGCCCCAGTCGTAGACCCGGCCGATGTTGGGGTGCCGGAGGGCACCGACGACCTGGGCCTCGGCAAGGAACCGCCGCAGGAAGGCCTGGTCGCCGGCCAGCCCCGGATGGAGGACCTTGACGGCCACCCGCCGCCGGAGACGGACATCGTCGGCCACGTAGACGTGCGCCGACGCGCCGGTGCCGAGCAGGCGAGTCAGGCGGTACCTGCTCTCCAGAACACGCCCCACCTGGTCGTCGATGCGCAGGGGTGCCACGGTCGCCGACGCTAGCGGCGCGCCTCTCAGCGCCCGCGGATGCTCCGGACTTCAGCTGCGGGCTTCCGGCTCGGCTTCACCACGGAGGCGGCCGTGGTCGAGCAGGTCGGCGAAGGCGGCCTCGTCGAGCACGGGGACTCCGAGCGCCTCGGCCTTGGTCAGCTTGGCGGCCCCCGGCTCGCTGCCGGCTACGACCGCGGTCGTGTTCTTCGACACGCTGCCCGGCGCCTTGCCCCCCCGAGCCTTGATGGCGTCCTCCGCGTCCTCCCGGGACCAACCCTCGAGGGTCCCGGTCACCACCACCGAACGGCCGGCGAGGACCTGGGGCAGCGCCGGGCCGCCCGGGCCCTCGAAGTTGAGGCCCGCCTCCCGGAGTCGCTCCACCACCGTCCGGTTTCGCTCCAGGTCGAAAAACTGCCGGACGCTGGCGGCGATGATCGGCCCGACGCCCTCCACCGCCGCCATCTCCGCAGCCCCGCCCTCGAGGATCCGGTCCAGGTGGCCCATGGATCGGGCCAACACCTGGCTGCCGGTGGTGCCCAGGTGGCGGATGGACAGCCCTACGAGGAGGTTGGCCAGGGGGCGTGACCGGGACAGGGCGATGGCTGTGCGCAGGTTGTCGACCGACGTCTGCCCCCAGCCCTCGAATGACCCGACGGCGTCGAAGTCGAGCTGGTAGATGTCGGCCACGTCGCTCAGCAGCCCCGCCCTGGTGAACTGGTAGACGGTGCGTTCCCCCAGGTGCTCGATGTCCATCGCCCCCCGCGACGCGAAATGGGAGATGCGCTGCACCTGCTGGCCGGGGCAGTCGACGTTCACGCAGAACGTGTCGCTCTCTCCCTCCAGGCGAACGAGGGGTTGGCCGCACGACGGGCACACCGTCGGGAAGGTCCACCGCTCGGTGCCCTCAGGTCGGGCCGAGAGGACAGGCCCTCGCACCTCGGGGATGACGTCGCCGGCCCGGCGAACCACCACCGTGTCGCCGGGACGAACATCTTTGGCCCGGACCTGGTCCTCGTTGTGCAGGGTGGCCAAGCCGACCTTGGCCCCGCCGACCACCACCGGTTCGAGCATGGCGAACGGCGTGGCCTTCCCCGTGCGGCCGATGGACACCATGATCCCGTTGAGGTGGGTGGTTCGCTCCTCGGGGGGGAACTTGTAGGCGATCGCCCACCGGGGCGCCTTGGACGTCGACCCCAACTCCCGGCGCTGGGCCAGGTCGTCGACCTTGATCACGGTGCCGTCGATCTCGTAGTCGAGCTCGTGGCGATGCTCGGCCCAGGACCGGCAGAAGTCGTAGACCTCGTCGAGGGTGCCGAGCACCCGGATGCTGGGATTGACGGGGAAACCGGCGTCGGTCAACCAGGCCAGGGTCTGGTGGTGGCTGGTGAAGGGGCCGCCGCCACGCAGGGCGCCGAGCTGGTAGGCCCAGAACCCGAGCTCCCGGGTGGCGGTGATCGTGGGATCCTTCTGGCGCAGGGATCCGGCTGCGGCGTTGCGGGGGTTGACGAACACCCGGGCCCCGGCGGCGGAGGCCCGTTCGTTGAGCCGCAGGAACGCCGAGGTGGCCATGTAGATCTCGCCCCGGACCTCCACCACCTCGGGCGCCTCCCCGGAGAGGGTGTGGGGGATGACGTCGATCGTCTCCACGTTGGCCGTCACGTCCTCGCCGGTCACCCCGTCGCCCCGGGTGGCGGCCCGGGTCAAGTGGCCCTGCTCGTAGAGCAGGCTCATGGCCAGCCCGTCGATCTTCAGCTCACAGACGAAGTGCACCTCGTCGGAGATGTACCGCTCCATGCGCTTACCCCACGCCAGCAGCTCCTCGGAGCTGATCGTCTTGTCCAGCGACATCATCGGGAGGCGGTGGGCGACCGGGGCGAACAGCTCCGAGACGGCACCCCCCACCCGCTCGGTGGGCGAGTCCGCCTCGGCCAGGTCGGGGTGCTCGGCTTCGAGGGCGGCCAGCTCGGCGACCAGGGCGTCGAAGTCAGCGTCGGGGATCTCCGGGGCGTCGTCGACGAAGTACCGCCGGGTGTGGTGCTCGATGGCAGCCCGCAGGTCGGTCACCCGGGCGGCGGCTTGTTCGTTGCTCGACCCGGCACTCATCAGGTTGACGATACCGTCGGGACGCAGCCCACACTCAGAGGTTGAAGTCCTCTGCCTCCTCCTCGGCCGCGGCATCGGCCTGGGCCGACACGGGCAGGGTCGAGAACACGGCCGGCGGCTCCCGCCACGGCGGTGCCGGGTGCCCGGCCCGGGCCTCGGTGATGGCCCGCCACACCCGCTCGGGCGTGCAGGGGATGTCGAGGTGGCGGATGCCCAGATGGCTCAGGGCGTCAACCACCGCGTTCTGGACGGCAGGCGTGGACCCGACGGTGGCGGACTCGCCGATCCCCTTGGCCCCGAGTGAGTTGAGCGGGGAGGGCACCTCCGTGTGGGCCACCTCGAAGCTCACCAGCTCGGCGGCGCTCGGCATGCCGTACTCGGCGAGGGTGGCGGTGAGCGGGTTCCCGTCGGCGTCGTAGACGAACTCCTCCCACAGGGCCTGGGAGATCCCCGAGGCCAGGCCGCCATGCACCTGGCCGTCGACCAGGAGCGGGTTGAGGATCCGCCCGCAGTCATCGACGGCGATGTGGCGCAGCGGCGTGACCAGGCCGGTCTCGGTGTCGACCTCGACGACCGACACATGAGCGCCGAACGGGAAGGTGGCGCCGTCCTGGTGGCCGTCGTGTTCCACCACCAGCGGCTCGCCGGCGTCGCTCGCCGCCCGGGACACCTCGGCCCAGCTGACCTTGCGGGCGGGGACGCCGGCCACGCCGAAGTTCCCCTCGGCGTCGAGGACGATGTCATCGGGCGCGGCCTCGAACATCTCGGCGGCTACCGCCCGACCTCGCGCCGCGACCATCACCGCCGTCTCCGCCACCGCGTTGCCGCCCAGCTGCAGCGACCGGGACCCTCCGGTCCCGCCGCCCCGGGCGACGACGGCGGTGTCGGACTGCACGTAACGGATGCGCTCCATCGGGATGTTGAGGCGATCGGCGACGAGCATGGAGAAGGCCGTGGCATGACCCTGCCCGTGGGCGGAGGTCCCGGCCGACACGGTAGCCCCACCGCCGTCATCGACCTCGACGATGGCGTACTCGCTGCCGCCGGACCCGGTGATCTCGACATAGACGGACAGGCCGATCCCGAGTTGCAGGCGGTCTTCATGGCGGCGGCGGTGGGCCTGCTCGGCCCGAAGATCGTCATAGCCAGCCAGGCGCAGGGCCTCGGTCAGCGCCGCCTGGTAGTCACCGCTGTCGTAGCGGGCACCCGTGACGGTGGTATAGGGGAAGTCGCCCGGCTGGATGAGGTTTCGTAGGCGCAGCTCGACGGGGTCCATGCCCAGCTCGTCGGCGGCCATGTCCATGATGCGCTCGACGAAGGCGGCCGCCTCCGGGCGCCCCGCTCCCCGGTAGGCACCCATGGTGGTGGTGTTGGTCAACGCCACGGCCACATCGAAGGAGATCTTGGGGATCTTGTAGACGCCCGAGGCCATCATCCGGGTCATCATGCCGGGCAGCATCCCGCCGAATCCGGCGTACGCGCCTGCGTCGCCGACGATCCGGCAGTGGAGGCCGACGATGGTCCCGTCGTGATTGATCCCCAGCTCGATGTACTGGACCTGGCCGCGCCCATGCGGCATGGAGACCATGTTCTCCGAGCGGGTCTCCACCCACCTGACGGGCCGGCCCAGGAGCCGGGCGGCGCTGACGGCGACGACGGCCTCGGCACTGAGGTGCTTGGCCCCGAAGGCTCCACCGACATCGGGGGCGATCACCCTGACGTGCTCCTTGGGGATCCCGAACAGCCCCGCCAGCTGCGCCTGGGAGCCATGGGGCATCTGGCAGGCGAGGTGCACGGTGAGCTCGGGGGCCGTGCCATTCCCGGAGTTTGTACCATTCCCAGAGTCGCCGGGTACGACCACCACGGCGGAGCCCTCCATGGGCGCCACGGCCACCCGCTGGTTCTCGAAGCGCCCCCGCACCACCACGTCGGCGCCGTCGAGCACCGATGCCCCCGCCGGGTCCCGGGAGCCGACCACCAGGTTGCCGGGGACCTTGACGAACTGGAGGGGCGCCCCCGGCTCCAGCGCCGCCTCCATGTCCACCGCCGCCGGCAGCGGTTCGTACTCCACCTCGACCAACTCGGCCGCATCGACGCCCTGGGCCTCCGTCTCGGAGATGACCACGGCGACGGTGTCGCCGACGAAGTTGACCCGGCCGGTGGCGAGGGATGGGCGGATCACGTCCGGGTGCAGTTGCATGAAGCCGGCCCAGCCCGGGGGGGCGAGGCTCTCTGCGGTGTAGACGGCGACGACGCCCGGCATGCGGGCGGCGGCGGCCACCTCGACCGAGCGGACCTCGGCGTGGGCGAACGGGGATCGCACGAACGTGGCCCGCAGCTCCCCCGGCACCCGCAAGTTGTCCACGTAGGTGCCACGGCCGGTCAGCAGGGCGGCGTCCTCCACCCGCCGGACAGGTCTGCCGGCGAGGGAGCCGGCGACGAACGGCATGCGCTCGGAGGTGGTGCTCATGCGCCGAACCTAGCGCCGGATGCCGCCAGTCCGTGTCGTCATCCGTCGGTGTCGGGCGCCTTGGCCGCGGGTGACAGCTGGCTGGGTGGCGGCGTGCCGGTGAGGGTGGTCTGGGGGTGGACGGGAAGCATGACCGGCTTCCTCGGCTGCTGGGCGAAGTTGAAGTCGGCGGTCAGGTTGCCCAGGACCTTGACATTCTCCCGGACGTCGGGGCGCGGGTCGGGACGACCGTCGGTGCGGGGGTCCAGGCGCTGGCCGTGGAGGAAGTCGTCCTCGATGAACTTGTCGTAGGCGTCGAAGCTGAGCGTCTGATGGTCGACATAGCCGGCCTTGGCATACGGGCTGATCACCATGGCCGGGACCCGGAGGCCGTACCCGTTCTCGTCCACCGCCGGCGGGGTCACGTGATCGTAGAAGCCGCCCCAGTCGTCCCAGCCCAAGAAGATGGCCGTTGAGCCCCAGTCCGGGCTGGCCATCGCCGCGTTGATCAGGCTGGTGACGTAGCTCTGGCCGTAGCTGACCGCCGACGGTGGGTGCTCGCTGACCGCTCCGGACGGCACCACCCACGACACCGCCGGGAGCGTCCCCGCCTTGGCCGCCTTGTAATAGTTGTCGACCGACTGGACGTTGCCGAGCTGGTTGTCGGCCTTCACCGTGTCGAAGTACGGCAGCGGGTTCCAGATGCCGGGCGTCTTGGCGTTCTGCTTCACCGGGGCGCAGGTGACCGCGGCGTCGTTCTCACAGTCGGGCTCGGTGCCGTTGACCACGTAGTAGCCCCAATTGACCTTGTCCTTGTGCAGCAGGTAGGTCATGTCCGTCCATGCGTAGACCGGCGCCTTGGCGCCCGCTGCGGCCCCGGCCGTGGCACCGGCCGCAGGACCGGCCGAGCCGGCGGGGCTGGTGGTCGTCGTGGTCGCCGCCTTGCGCTTCTTCTTCTTGGCCCCACCGTTGGCGCCTCCGGGCGTGCCCGGGTTCTGCAGGGCGTTGGTGCAACTGGCCGGGTTGTCGTGCTGGGTGCAATGGGCTGACCATTCCGAGACCTGGAAGAGGTGCTCGGGCAGACTCCACGAGGCGTTCGGCTCGAACATGTGGTCCTGGAGCACGAAGTCCTTGGCGTAGGTCCAGTAGTTCGGGATGTCGCTGCCGGTGTGGTAGCCCATCACGTCAGGCGTCTTCGAGTTGGTGCACGCCGGATCGTTGGGGTCGGCGCATCCCTTCTTGGCCTTGGTCGCCTGGGCCACGAAGCCGTTCATGGCCCCGCCGGCCATGTCCGCGGTGGCGTTCACCTGGCTGTGGGGGCCGCCGCCGTTGACGTCCGCATGGTCGGGGTAGGCCTTGTCGCAGGCACCCGTGGTCGGATCAGGTGAACAGACCTGGGGAACGCCCCCGCTCATCGGGATCCCGTCGGCGCCGGGGAAGGTCCCGAAGTAGCTGTCGAACGAGCGGTTCTCCTGCATGATCACGATGACATGGGAGATCTTGTGGATCCCAGCAGCCGCAGCTGCTGTGCCCGACCCGCACGCGGTCATCCCCGCCAGCGACAGGGCGACGGTCCCCACCCCCGCAACGGTGGTCAGGCACAGCCGGCGCCGACGACGATCGAGTGAGGGCAGGTTGACTCGGAGCGGTCGCATGGGGTCAAGCATGATCATCATCGATGAACGATCCGTGAGCAACCGATGAGCGTTCCGTGTCCCGCCTAGCGAGCCGTGCCCCCGCCGATGACGCGGTTGCCGGCGTAGAGGACCACGCTCTGGCCGGCAGCTACACGGCGCATCGGAGCACCCAGGCGGATCCGCCCCCGCGGACCTGGAGCAAGGCCGGTGGCGTCATTCCCCAAACCCTCCCAGACGGCCGGGACGGGCCGTCCATGGGCGCTGGCCTGCACCGTGACCTCGGTGCCTTCCGCCGGCTCGCCGTCGACCCAGCCCACGTCGACGATCTCGAGGACCCCCACCGCCAGGTCGGACTCGGAGCCGACCGTCACCGTCGCCGCCGCCATGTCGACGGTCAGGGCGTACTGGCGAGCCCCGGCCGGGGTCAGGCCCAACCCCCGTCGCTGGCCGACGGTCACCAACTCCACCGCCCCGACGCGGCCCACCTCCGCACCTTCGATATCGACCACCCGGCCCGGGCGCAGGGCCATCCGCTCCCCCAGGAACGCCCGGCGCCCCCCGGTCGAGGAGATGAAGCACACGTCCTGGCTGTCGGGCTTGGCCGCGGTGCGCAGGCCCAACGCCGCCGCCCGGGCCCGCACCTCGGCCTTGGTCATCTCCCCGACCGGCAGCATGACCCGGCTCAGGTGAGCCTGGTCCAGCATGTGCAGCACATACGACTGGTCCTTGGCGTTGTCGGCCCCTCTGACCAGCCGGCCGCGCCCGTCGTCGTCAAGCTCGATCCGGGCGTGATGCCCGGTCGCCATGGCATCGAAGCCGAGTTGGCGGGACCGCTCGAAGAAGCGATCGAACTTCAGGTGGCGGTTGCAGGCCACGCACGGGTTCGGCGTCAGGCCTTTCCGGTGGGCCTCCACGTAGGGCTCCACCACGTGGCGATCGAAGTCGGCGGAGAAGTTGAACACGTGGTGCACGATCCCCAGTTGCTGGGCCACCCGCCGGGCGTCGTCGACGTCGCCCACCGAGCAGCACCCGGAGTCCGACGGACCGCCCCACAGCTTCATCGTCGCCCCCACCACGTGGTGGCCCTCGGCGGCCAGCAGGGCGGCCGCCACCGACGAGTCGACACCGCCGGACATGGCCACCAGGACGCGAGTCACGCCGGCACCAGGCGGGGCATGCTGAGAGCCACGGCGGCGATGGCCTCATCGACCTCGGCGGCCTTCGTCGTCGACCCCAGGCTGAAGCGCACGCTGGCCAGCGCGTCGGGGCCGGACAGACCCATGGCCAGGAGAACATGGCTCGGGCCCATGGCCCCGCTGCTGCACGACGACCCGGCCGAGGCGCAGGTCCCAGCCTCGTCGAGGAGGACCAGCAGGGACTCCGCTTCCACACCGGGGAAGCGGACATGGGCGTTCCCGGCTACCTTCCCGTGCCGCCCGCTGGTCTCCGTGGCGCCGGGAACACCGGCCACGATGCCGTCCACCAAGCGGTCCCGCAGCGCCGCCACCCGGGTGGCGTCCTCCACCCTGGTGGCGGTGGTGACAGCCAGGGCGGCGGCCATCCCGACGATCCCAGCGACGTTGTGGGTGCCCGAACGACGGTCGCGTTCCTGGCCCCCTCCGTGGATGACGGGGGCCAGGACCACATCGCCTCGCACCGCCAACGCCCCGACGCCCTGGGGACCCCCGAACTTGTGCGCGCTGATCGACAGGAGATCCACCGTGGCGGTGTGGGCGGCCACGTCGATCCACGGGACGGCCTGCACCGCATCGCTGTGCACCACGGCGTGACGGGCCCGCCGGCGGACCAGGGTGACGACATCGTGGAGAGGGTTGATGACGCCGACCTCGTTGTTGACAGCCATGACCGACACCACGCTGACGCTGGGGTCGAGGGCCGCGGCCAACCCGTCCAGGTCCACCGTTCCCGCCGAGGTCAGGGGGACCTCTCGAACCTCGACCCCCGCAGCGCGGGCGGCGTGGAGGACGGCGTGGTGTTCGCCGGCGGTGGTCACCACCGGGCCGGGCCGGCGGGCGACGACACCGAAGATGGCCAGGTTGTCCGCCTCGCTCCCGCTGGCCGTGAAGATGACGCCGCCGGGGTCCACGCCCAGGTCAACCGCCACCGAATCACGGCCCTCGTCCACCGCTTGGCGGGCGGCGCGCGCCATGGCATGGGACCCCGAGGGGTTCCCGAACGACCCGGTCAGCCACGGCAGCATGGCCGCCGCCGTCTCGGGCCGCACCGGCGTCGTCGCCGCGTGGTCGAGATAGGCACTCATCGGTTGTTCAGGCTACCGGCACCCGCGCCCCAGGGGCTGGGGCGCGTCAGGCGCACCGGCGAACGGTCAGGCCGGCGGGGTGATCCAAGAACCGGGCGGCCCCTGCGGGTCCCGGGGGTGGGAGACCGGCGCCGTCGCCGCGACCGGGGCCGGGGCCACGCCAGCGGGATGGCCCCAGCCCGTGGGCATCATCGCCTGCGGGACCCCCCCGTGGTCACCGCGCTGGCGGGCGGCGGCCACACACAGCAGATAGAGGTCGGGCGGCAACCACGGCGGTGGTGCCAGCCCGAGACGGGGCACCAGCGGGGCCGCCAGCCCGGCGGCCAGCCGGAGTCGGGCAGAACCGTCGAACTCCCGCCACCGCAGCAGGAACGAACGGATGACGGCCTGCTCGTTGCCGGTCATGGTGCTGGTGTCGAGGGATTCGGCGTAGACCTCCCAGCCCGGCGGGGGGGAGAACCAGAGCGGGGGCCCTACGGTGTCGACCGTCCTGTCCTGCAGCACGACCGTCCCGGCGACCAGATCTCCGAGGCGGCGGTCGCGGGTGGACAGCAGGATCGATTCTGCGCCGAGGACGAGATCGACCGGGGAGAGCACCGCTCGGATGATGGCGTGGCGCGGCCCGATCGGCGACCCCTCGTCGGTGGCCACCCGCAGGCCGAGCATGGCCTTGCCCGGGGTCCGACCGCGCCACAACGACTCCCACAGCGCAGGATAGCCGAACAGGGCCAGGACGGACAGGACCGACACCAACACGACGAGGGGCGTCTCGCCGACGCCGGCCAGGGCGGCGATGGACAGGATGATCCCCACCCCGGCGGCGATGATCAGCAGATCCAGGAGCTTGGCCAGGCTCCGGGAACCAAGCGACGCCGTCCGCAGCTCGAGGATCACGGCTTCCGGGGTGATCAGCGGTTCGCGTCCGGGAGCGGCGGTCGGGGTTGGCTCCAGCCCGCCCGGGTTTCGGCCCGGCCCGCCCGGCTGCATGACCTCACGGTAGCGTTCTGGGTCGTGGACATCGACCGGTTCCTGGCTGAGAACCGCCCGGCGTGGGACCGGCTCCGCCAACTCACCACCCGGGCCCGGCGACAACGGAACCTGAGCGGCACCGAGCTCGAGGAGCTGGTCGACCTCTACCAGCGGGCGTCTGGCCACCTCTCCCACGCCCAGGTGGCCTTTGCCGACCCTGCCGTGCTCAGCGAGCTGTCCGTGCTGGTGGGGGGCTCCTCCGCCGTCATCTACGGCACCAGAAGCGGGCAACGACCGCGGATCGGCTCGTTCTTCACGACCACCTTTCCGGCCGCCTTCTGGCACGTCCGCCGGCTCTTCGTCCTGGCCGCGGCGTTGACCCTGGGGCCCGCCCTGGCGGTGGGCCTCTGGATCGCCAACTCATCGGCGGCCCGCTCGGCCTCGGCACCTGCAGCAGTACGCCAGGCTTACGTCAACCACGATTTCGCCGCCTACTACTCCTCGGAGCCGGCCGGCGCCTTCGCCACCCAGGTGTACACCAACAACGTGCGGGTGGCGGCCGAGGCCTTCGCCGGCGGTGTCGTCTTCGGCATCCCCACCGCCTTTCTCCTGGTCGAAAACGGCGCCAACCTCGGCAGTGCCACCGGGCTGTTTGCGGCCGCCGGTCAGCAAGGCAAGTTCTGGGGCCTCATCCTTCCCCACGGCCTCATCGAGACCACCTCGGTCATCCTGGCCGGAGCTGCCGGTCTCCGCTTGGGAGTGACGGTCATCGACCCCGGTGACCGCAAGCGGGGCCGGGCCCTGGCCGAGGAGGGTCGCCGCACCGTCGTCCTGCTCTTCGGAGTGGTGCTGACCCTGGCGGTCGCCGGGGCCATTGAGGGCTTCGTGACCGGCTCCGGGCTGCCCACCGCGGTGCGAGTGGGCCTCGGCGTGGCCGTGGAGATCGTGTTCTTCGCCTGGGTTGGTCTGCTCGGGCCGGGCGCGGCCGAAGCCGGCTACACGGGCCGCCTCGGTGAGCTGGTGGTGGAGGACGACGCCCCGGTCGCGGGCTGAGGCCTGGCGTGTTCGGCATCCCTAAGGTACGGTGTATAGGAAGCCAAAGGGGAGGAGGGCCGTGGGCCTCGCTGAGACGTTGCTGTTGGGCTTCATCGCCGGGGTGACCATCCTCTTCGGCTTGCCCATCGGCCGCCTCCGCCGCCCGATGCCCGCCCTGCGGGCCTTCCTCAACGCCGTCGCCATCGGCGTGCTGCTGTTCCTGATCTGGGACGTCCTGTCCCACGCCTGGGACCCGATCGACAGCGCGCTCGGCGACATCCACGCTCACCACGGTGGCTTCGGGCGGGTGTTCGGTTACGGCGCCCTCTTCGTCGTCGGCGTCACCGTGGGCTACCTGGGGCTGGTGGCCTACGAGCGGTGGATGGGAGCGAAGGCGCGCCGGGCGAGCCGGGGAGGCTCACCCGGCGGCCCCGGAGCCATGAGGATCGACGAGCGGGTCGGGGCCATGGCCACCTGGAGCCCGGCCCGGCGCCTGTCACTGCTCATCGCGGTGGGCATTGGCCTCCACAACTTCGCCGAGGGCCTGGCCATCGGGCAGTCGGCGGCCAAGAACGAGGTGGCGTTGGCCACCCTCCTGGTGATCGGCTTCGGTTTGCACAACGCCACTGAGGGGTTCGGGATCGTCGCCCCGTTGGCGGCTGGGCGGAGCATCGACGACAGCCGGCCGAGCTGGCGGTTCCTGCTGGCCATGGGCCTGATCGGTGGGGGGCCGACGTTCATCGGGACGGCCGTCGGCCATGGCTTCACCAGCGACGCGGTGAGCGTGCTGTTCCTGACCCTGGCGGCCGGATCCATCCTCTACGTCGTCATCCAGCTCCTGGGGGTGGCGGCCAAGCTGGGCAAGCCCAACCTGCTCGCCTACGGTCTGTTGCTCGGCCTCTTCGCCGGCTTCGCTACGGACGCCATCGTGACCGCCGCCGGCGCCTGACGCCGCATCACAACGCCCCGGTGAACTTTGCCCGCAGGTAGGCGTCGGTCAACGCCGGCGCCAGGTCACCCGGCCCTTCGTCGACGACGACGGCCCCCAGGGAGCGAAGGACGGCGCTGAGCCGGCGGCGCGATTCGAGCGCCCGGGCGGCCGCCGCCTTGCGATAGGCCTGCTCGACATCCTCGGGAAGCGACGCGCTCCAACGTAGGAGCTCGGGGTCCCTTACGGAGCCGACCAGGACGAGATGGGTTCGGGCCAGGAGGGGAAGGGCCGGCAGCAGCGTCTCGCTGAGTGACCCGTCGGCCAGCTCGGTGAGCACGCAGACCAGGGCCCGCCGGCGGACCCGGGCCAGGGTGGCGGTGAACACCGCCTTGTAGTCGCTCTCGACCAGCTCGGGCTCCAACAGGTACAACGCCTCGCTGACCCGGGCCAGCTGGCCGACCCCGGTCCCGGGGGCGACCGTGGAGCGGATCCGGCGGTCGAACGTGGTCATGCCCAGCCGGTCACCGAGGCGGGCGGCGGCGGCCGTGAGCATCAGCACGGCGTCCATGGCGTGCTCGGTCCTGGGCACGTCGGCGACCCGGCCGGCCATGGTCCGGCCGTTGTCGAAGAGCACGATGAGGGTCTGGTTGCGTTCCACCCGGTAGGTCCGGACGATGGGCCGGGCCACTCGGGCCGTCGCCGCCCAGTCGATCCGCCGGGCGTCGTCATCGACGCCATAGTCCCGCAGCTGATCGAAGTCGGTGCCGGAGCCGGCCATGCGGGCCCGGCGCGACCCGATCTCGGCGATCCGGGTCCGAGCCAGCAGCTCGGCTTCCTGGCGGGACCCGAACCCGGGGTAGACCCGCAACTCCTGGGGATCCGAGCGGGGCGCCTGTCGGCTCATCAACCCCAGCGGACCGTCGGTGCGCACGACCAGCTCATCGGGGATGAACCGGCCTCGCCGCGACGGGTTGATGGTGGTGCGGACGCGATGGGTGGTGCCGGGCGAGAGCCGCAGCCGCGCCCGGCGGACACCCGCTCCCAGCGACGGGGCCAGCTCGTCGGAGAACCCGACCCGGACCGAGCGGCGGAGGGGCTGGCGCAACGACCACGACACCTCGGCGGTGGCCCCGAGCGACACGACGACAGGCAGGTGGCGCTCAACCTCCACCCGCCAGGGCGCCAGTCCGGCGGCCAGGTCGGTCACCGCGGCGGCTGCCGTCACGCCCAGCGTCACCACCAGGCCCCACGGCGAGGGCAGGGGGATGATCAACGTGACCAGAGCGGCGATGACGACGGCCCCGGCCAGGCGACCGGTGGGCACCGGCCGCCATCGCCGGCGCCGGCCGGGCACAGGCACGGCCACTCAGCGGGGGACCGGGACCGAGGCCAGCACCCCGTCGAGCACCTGGTCGGCGGTGAGCCCCTCCAGCTCGGCTTCGGGCCGGAGCCGGAGCCGGTGGCGAAAGACCGGTTTGACCATGGCCTTGACCTCATCGGGCGTAACGAAGGTCCGTCCGGCCAGCCAGGTCCAGGCCTTGGCGGCGCGCAGCAGCATGGTGGCGCCACGGGGGGACACGCCGAGCGAGATGGTGGGGAGGCCCCGGGTAGCTCGGGCCAGGGCCACGATGTAGCCGTGGATGACCGGGTCGACCCGGAGGGCGCCGATGCGCGCCTGGGCGTCGAGGATGTCCCCGCCGCCAATGACCGGCCGTACCCCGGAGGCGGGCAGGTTCCTGCTGTCGAGACCAGCATCCACCCGCGCCACGACCGCCTGTTCCTCGGTGGCGTCAGGGTAGGGAACGAGGAGCTTGAGCAGGAAGCGGTCGAGCTGGGCTTCGGGCAGAGGGTAGGTCCCCTCGTACTCCACCGGGTTCTGGGTGGCGACGACCAGGAACGGGTCGGGCAGGGGCCGGGCGTGGCCCTCCACGCTGACCTGGCGTTCCTCCATGGCTTCGAGCAGCGCCGCCTGGGTCTTGGGCGGTGTTCGGTTGATCTCGTCGGCCAGCAGGACGTTGGTGAACACCGGGCCCGGGCGCCACCGGAAGGAGTCGGAGGAGAAGATGCTCTGGCCGGTGACGTCGGAGGGCATCAGGTCCGGCGTGAACTGGATGCGGGCGAAGTCGAGGGCCACAGCGGAGGCCAACGTCCGGGCCAGGAGGGTCTTGGCCACGCCCGGCACCCCCTCCAGCAGCACGTGCCCCGAGGTGAGCAGCGCCACCAGCAACCCCGACAGCACCCCGTCCTGGCCGACCACCACCTTGGCCACCTCTTGGCGGAGGGCCCACAACGCCTCCTCCGGGGACCCCTGCAGCCGTTGCGATGACGCCATCGGCGCCGGACTGTCACCTGCGGACACCACGTACCTCCTGTCGGATCTCCTCGACCGCCCGGGCCAAGTCGATCAGCTCCCCGTCGTCGGCCGGGGCGGATCCGTACATCGTGGCCTGTACCGCAGCCGGATCACGCCTGGTCCGCTTCGCCACCATCCCCGCCACCATCTCGGGCGCCATGGACGGGCTGACCGCCATCCGCATGACCACGTCGCGGCGGACCTCGTCGCGCAACAACTCGGCGGCGTGCTGGCGCTGATCGTTGCGGGCCAGCAGCCGGCTGACGGCGCCGACCAGCTCCGAACCCGGAATCACGACCGGCACCTCCTCGTTCACCGGCCGGCCGAGGCGCCGGGACCGCCACGCGCACACCACCATGAAGGCGATGCCCCCACCGATCAGCATCTCGTCGACTCGCGCCGGGAGGAGCGCGATGAGCGACTGGCGGCCGCCGCCGACGACCGGACCGGTGAGCCACGCCACGTCGTCGCCTGGTTGAGGGACGAGCAGGTCGGCGGCCAGGACGCTGTTGTCGCCAACTCCGAGGTGGGCGTTGGTCCACAGGCCGGGGTCCGCCAGCGACACGACCGTGCCCGCGCCCACGGTCCGCTCGATGGCGAAGAACCCGCCACCCCCGCGGAAACAGGTGGCGGTGGCGCCAGGCGGAACACCGAGCAGGGCAACCGAGCCGCCGTCGACCTGGTCGACCCCGGCCACCCACGGGGCCGAGCACTCGGCGCTCAGCGGACCGAGCGCGGTCACGCCGGCGTTGGGCGAGGAACCCTCCGCCGGCGCCACGCCGGCCAGATCCGAAGTCGGGTCGGCGATGACCAGTGTCCCCCCGCCCCGCACCCACGAATCGACGCCGTGCCGCGACGATGCGCTCAGGCGGTCGGCGAGGATCAGGGCCACGCCCCGGCCGGCTGCGGGGAGGCGCCCGCTGGTGTCGACACGGCCGCCGAGGCGACCGACGAGCAGGCCCAGGGCCTTGGCTCCGCGGGCCCCGGTCGAGGAGGGGGCGAGTGGATTTCCTCCGCCCGAACCGGAGGCACTCAGCCAGATAGCCGCACCGGCGATGAGGACGAGGATGACCACCAGGACGCTGCGCCCCCACCCCCGCCCTCTTCCCCGAACCAGTGACGCTCCGGCGGCCGGGATGACCGCCCTGGCGGTCATCGGTCGGACCCGGTGCCGACGGTCTGCGTCCGGTCGACCTCGGCGTCGCGCCGATTCGATCGCCGGTACCGCCGGGCCGCCTCGGTGACGGGCGGGGCGGCGGCGATCAGGACGTCGCGCTGCTCGGCCCCGACCGGCACCTGCCCGTACCAGACCTCCTCGAAGGTTTCTGTGGCAGCCACGAACGACGTCGCCGCCTCCGGCACCGTCCGCTCCACCAGTCGCCGGTACTCGCCCGCGGTCCGCCCGATCTCCTCACCCACCGCACCGGCAGAGACGAGAACGGCGACCAGGGCGCGGTAGCGGCAGCGGACCCCCTCCCGCCCGTCACCGGTTTCCTCGGCGGCGACGGCCCTGGCCAACCAGGCATCGTCGCTGAGACCGAGGTCGTCGGCGGAGACCATCACCGCCGGGGATCTCCGCGTCTGCGGCCGCCGCCCGCGGCGGAAGCCACCCTGGCGGGCAATGACCACCAGGACGACGACAACCAGGGCGACCAGGATGGCCACGACGACGGCATGGAGCAGACTCGGACCCCCGCCGCCGCCCCCGCTGAACAATGACGACAACTTCTGGGCGATCCAGTGCTCCACCCGCTGGGGGAGGGTCTGGCGCGGTGGTCGGAACTGGGCCTGGGCCAGGATGGCATGAGTAGCTGACCTGATCTGCGCCGGGTCACGAGGCTCGATCGGCTGCTCCCACGCCGAGCGCACGACGGCTGACCTTAGCGTCTGCCCGGCAACGTGGCGCCCTGGCCACCGGTCGGAACCGGGGTAGAACGTCGCCGATCGACCCCGTGCCCCTTCTGTCCCCCGTTACCCCGCCCACAGCGCTACCGTCGAAGGCGATGGTGATGTCGTTCCCTGCCGGGTGCCCACTCGGCTCCGCATCATGAGTCAGTTACGACTCGATCCGCTCACCGGCCGGTGGGTCGTGATCTCTGGCGATCGCGCCGAACGACCGGCCGGATTCCTGACCAGTGTGCTGCCCGTCGAGAGCGGCCCAGCCCGGCCGTGCCCGTTCTGCCCGGGCAACGAGGACGCCACGCCCCCGGCCCTGGAGAGCTACGGGTCGAGCGGCCAGTGGCAGGTGCGGGTCGTGCCCAACAAGTACCCAGCGTTCCAGGGGAACGAGCCCATGGTGGTCAGCCACCCGGGCCCGGTGTACACCCAGGCCCCGGCCAGCGGCATCCACGAGGTGTTCATCCTCAGCCCCGACCACGATCTCAGCTGGGCCGACCTGAGCGAGGCCCACGCCGGCCTGGTGATGGCTGCCCTGCGCGACCGCATGGTCTCCCACGCCACCATCCCCGGACTCCGCTACAGCCAGGCGGTCGTCAACCGGGGCCGGGAAGCGGGAGCGTCGCTGCACCACCCGCACGGCCAGCTGCTCTCGATGCCGTTCGTGCCGGGCGAGACCGCCAGCGAGATGGCCGGCTTCGCCCGGTTCCAGGGCAACTGCCTCCTGTGCGCCGCCGTCGACGCCGAGGAGGAGGCCAAGCATCGTGTCGTCCACACCGACGACCGGGTGGTGGCCCTGGCCCCGTTCTGGAGCGGTTCGCCCTACGAGATGCTGATCATCCCCCGCCACCACGGCCCTCACCTGTTCCGGGCCGGCCTGGAGGATCTGGTGGGTGTGGGCAGCTCCATCCAGAGAGCGCTGGCGGCGTTGCGCAGCCGGTTGGGCGAGGTGCCCTACAACATCATGTTCCACTCGGCCCCGTACCGGTTGAGCGGCGACTACCACTGGCACGTCCACATCGTGCCCAAGGTGACCACCCCGGGTGGCTTCGAGCTGGGCTCGGGGGTGCTCATCAACGTCATTCCCCCGGAGCAGGCGGCGGCCGAGCTGCGGGCCGAGGTCGGCGCCCTCGCCTGAGCGCCTCAGTGCCCAGGCCAGATCAACGTTGCCCGACGGCCGCTCAGGCCTGGGTTACGACCGCCGGGGTCCACTGGCTCGAGTCCAGGGTCCAGTCCATGACACCGTGGTCCCCGGTGGCGGGCGGGCGGGTACCGCCGACGACCTCGATCACGTCGCCGGCCTGGCTGAAGTTGTAGAACGCCTTCGAGTCGTTGGGCCCGAGGTTGACGCAGCCGTGCGAGACGTTGGAGCGGCCCTGCGACCCCTGGGACCATGGGGCGTCGTGGACGTACTCGCCGCTGTCGCTGATGTGCACGTCGTTGTAGACGTACTCGTCGTAGCCGCCTGGCCCCTTGGAGGGGATGCCGACCGTCGATGACACCATGTGCACCACCGGCTCCTTGTCCATGGCGATGTGGATCCCGTCCTGGGTCGGGTAGCGCGACGACCCGGCACTGATGGCGTAGGTGGCGATCGTCTGGCCGTTGTCGGTCACGGTCATCGTCTCCGCCGACAGGTCGGCGACCGCCACATGGGAGTCGCCGACCCGGACGTGGGTGGTGGACTGGCCGGAGCCCCAGTTGTTGTTGCCGGCGTCCCACCCGTCAAGGTTCGTGGTGACGGTGATCTGCTCGCCGGTGGGCCAGAACGCCTGAGGCCGCAGATGCAGCTCCCGGTCGGAGAACCAGTGCCAGCCGCCGGGCACAGGCTGGGACTCGGCGATGCTGAGGTGGGTCAGGACCGTGGCCTGGTTGGCGGTGGGCACGGGCCGGTTGAACATGACGACGATCGGTGAGCCGACCCCGACGGTCGAACCGTCGCCGGGTGTGACGGTGGCGTGCATGGTGGTCGGCACGGCCATGGTGGCGAAGGTCTCGGTGGCGGTGGCGTGGACCCCCGAGCTCCCGGTCACCTGGACCGCCAGCTGGTAGGAGGTGGACCCGGCCAGGCCCTGGGTGACCTGCCAGCTCTGCCCGTCGCCGCTCAGGGAGCCGGGGAGCGGTGCATCGGATCCGGTGGTGAGACTGACGAAGGTGAGCTTGCCCTTGGCCGTGTGGACGGCGACGGGGGTATTGGGCGGCAGTTGGGTGGCACCGCTCGCCGGGTTGGCGGTGATGGCCGCGATCAGCTCCTTGATCGCCGCCGAGCTGTCGGCGACGGCGCCGGCGGGCCCCAGGTGAGCGACCGGTCCGGCAACGGGGTGCTGGGGGGCGCCCCCCGGTGAGGCGGCCAGACCGATGGCGACAACTCCTCCCACTGCAACCGCTCCCGCGGCGCCGATGACCGTCGAGCGCCTCCAGCCGGACCGGGCTGTCTGTCGCTTGAAATGTTGTCCCACCGTACGCCTCCCGGACGTAGGCGCTGGGACCCTCGCCCAGGCCCGCCTATGCTGCCACGTCCGCCCGGACCCGAGGTGGCACCAGCAAAGTACCACACCGGGTCATGGCCGTCACCACCCCCCGCCGGGCATCGCCCCTCCCGGACGGCCGCTCAGGCGGGGGCCAACCACAGGACGCTGAGCGGGGGCAGGACCAGCTCGGCGGACGCCGGCTGGCCGTGCCACGATCCGTTGGTAGCGCTCACCCGGCCGCCGTTGCCCAGACCGCTGCCGCCCCAGTCGAAGGCGTCGGTGTTGAGCAACTCCTCCCATTCCCCCGCCCTCGGCAACCCGACCCGGTACCCGTGGTGGGGCACCGGCGTCAGGTTGGCGATGCAGGCCACGGTGTCGCCGGAGCCCGGAGCGTTGAGGGAAGGCCATGACGGGGCGTCGGGACCGCCGCCCGACGCGGAGGTGGGGGCAGCGATGCGCAGGAACGACGCCACGCTGCTCTCGGTGTCGGATGCGTCGATCCACGCGAACCCCTCCGGCTTGACATCCTGGGTCCACAGGGCGGGGCGGGCCTTGTACAGCCGGTTGAGGTCCCCGACCAGCCCCTGGATGCCCCGATGGCCGTCCTGTTCCAGCAGCCACCAATCGAGGTCGCGGTCATGGTTCCACTCCCGCTCCTGACCCAGCTCGCACCCCATGAACAGCAGCTGCTTCCCCGGGTGGGCCCACATCCAGGCCAGGAAGGCCCGCAGGTTGGCCAGCTGTTGCCAGCGGTCACCGGGCATCTTGGTCAACAGCGACCCCTTCCCATGCACCACCTCGTCGTGAGAGATGGGCAGGACGAAGTTCTCGGACCACGAGTAGACCAGGCCGAAGGTCAGCTCGTTGTGGTGGTAGCGACGGAACAACGGGTCGGTCTTGAAGTACTCGAGGGTGTCGTGCATCCAGCCCATGTTCCACTTCCACCCGAAGCCCAGGCCGCCCAGGTACGTCGGGCGGGACACGCCGGGCCAGGCGGTGGACTCCTCGGCGATCGTCGTCGCCCCGGGGTGGAGGCCGAAGACCACCTCGTTGACCTCCTTGAGCAACGTCACCGCCTCCAGGTTCTCGCGGCCCCCGAACTCGTTGGGGATCCACTCGCCCTCCTTGCGGGAGTAGTCGAGGTAGAGCATGGAGGCGACGGCGTCGACGCGGAGGGCATCGATGTGGAACTGGTCGATCCAGTACAGGGCGTTGGCGACCATGAAGTTGCGCACCTCGGGCCGCCCGAAGTTGAACACCAGCGTCCCCCAATCGGGCTGGGTCCCCTTGCGCGGGTCCTCATGCTCGTAGAGGGCGGTCCCGTCGAAGCGGGCCAGGGCGAAGGCGTCGCGGGGAAAGTGGGCGGGAACCCAGTCCACGATGACGCCGATGCCGTTGCGGTGGCAGGCGTCGACCAACACCCGGAAATCGTCCGGGCTGCCCCAGCGCGACGTGGGGGCGTAATAGGCGGAGACCTGGTAGCCCCACGAGCCGGCGAAGGGATGCTCGGCGACCGGCATGAGCTCCACATGGGTGAAACCGAGGTCGGCGACGTAGGCGGGCAGCTTCTCGGCCAGCTCCTGGTAGGTCAGAGGCCGACCCCCGCCGTGGGCGTCGGAGGTGTGCAGCCACGAACCGAGGTGGACCTCGTAGACCGACATCGGCTTGGCCAGCGGATCACCGGTGGGGCGCGCCGTCATCCAGTCCTGATCGCCCCACTGGTGGCGGCTCGGCGCCGCCACCATGCTGGCCGTGGCCGGGGGCACCTCGGTGGCGTTCGCCATGGGGTCGGCCTTGAGGATGATCTCGCCGTTGACCGCCACCAGCTCGTACTTGTAGCGGGCCCCCGGGGCGACACCGGGGATGAACAGCTCCCACACCCCCGATGCCCCCAGGGAGCGCATGGGATGGACCCGCCCATCCCAGAAGTTCCATTCCCCGACGACGCGCACGGCCCTGGCGTTGGGTGCCCACACCGCGAACGAGGTGCCGACCATGCCGTCGTGGCTGCGCTGATGGGCACCGAGCACCTCCCACAGGCGGCGGTGGCGACCCTCAGCGAAGAGGTGCAGGTCGAGGTCGCCCAGGGTCGGCCACGAACGGTAGGGATCGTCGAAGCGGAACGTCACCGGCCCGGTGCCCGACGAGGGGTAGTCCGCCTCCAGCCGGTAGCTGGCGGCGTCCCTGGTGATGGACCCCTGGAACAGGCCGGCCGGATGGATCCGGTCCATCGTCGTCACCGGATCGGTAGCGTCGGACCCGCTGACCACCTCCAGACGCATGGCGGTGGCGTCGGGCCGGAACGCCCGGACCACACCCTCATGGCGACCGAGCACCCGGTGGGGGTCGCCGTGGCAACCGGAGACGATCAGCTCGAGGTCAGCCGGGTCCAGACCGGACAGGGCCCGACCCGGGTCGGCGGGCGCGGCAGAAGACTTGCCGGGGTGCACCATGGCCCTGTTGTACCCACCAGCCGGCCCGGCCTATCGGGGGTCCTCGTCAGGGTCGGGCACCGGTTCGCCCCGGGACGGGTGGTCAACCTCGGTCAGGATCCGGATCACGGCCTCGACGGGGATGTCCACCCAGTCCGGCCGGTAGGCCCGCTCATAGTCCAGCTCGTAGAGCGCCTTGTCCAACTCGTAGGCGACCAGCACGATGTCTCCGTCGCCGGGAAGCAGGGCATCGACGCCGTCGATCGAGTGGTACCCGTCGGTGAACGCCTTGCGGTTGTGGTCCTCCCAGGCCCGGGCGGCCACGCCGAGGTCCTGGCTCTCGACGTCCCGGCGCTCGACGCCGCCGTGTTCGCGGATGGCGAAGCGCGACGCGTAGTGGAACGAACGGAGCATCCCGGTGACGTCCTTGAGCGGCGATGCCGGCACCGTCCGCTCCGCCACCGGGCGGGCCGGTTCCCCCTCGAAGTCCAAGACGTACCAGCCGGTGTCGGTCCGCATCACCTGGCCGAGGTGGTAGTCGCCATGGACCCGCAGGGCGGGGCCCGGGTCGGTGACGGCCCGGAGCCGGTCGATGAGGGTGGCGGCGGCGCCGGCGAGGTCATTCCCCACGGTGGGAACCACCGCGTCGAGGCGGCGGGCCACATCGTCGATGAGCGCCCCATAGGCCCCGTTGCCCAGCCGGTCCGCCTCGACCCCGAACGCGTCGGCCATGGCCAGGTGCATGCGCGCCGTCATCGCCCCCAATCGGGACGCCTCCCCGGCGAAGTCGCCGCCGGCGTCACCGGGGTCGTCGGTGTCGCCGTTGTAGAAGTCCCGCAGCGAGGTGAGCGCCAGCGCCCACCCCCCGGAGCCGCCGGCCAGGAATGCCTGGGCGAACGCCAGGTCGGTGCCGTCGACCTGCCACGACGCCAGCGGGACAGCCACATGCTCGAAGCCGGCGCGGGCCAGGGCGGTGGTCACCACCACGTCGGGGTTGGGGCCCTCGGCCAGGCGCCGGAACACCTTCACGATGATGCGGTCGTCATAGACCAGGGACGTGTTGGACTGCTCGACACTGACAGGCCGGACCCGTTCGGCCGTCTCGGCGCCCCCCGTGACCACGTCCAGGAGGTGCAGCGCCATCTCCGGATCGACGGTGGCGTCGTAGAAGTAGCACGAACCGACCGCCCCCACCAGGGCGTCGTCGCGCCCGGAGAGGAAGTCGGCCATCTCCCCGCCGGGGCGCTCACCGAGCAGCACCTGGTAGCTCGCCCCCTCCGCGTCCACGATCATCGACCACAAGGTGTGGGTCTCGTCGGCTGAGGTCCACAACACCCGCACGGTCACCGGCGCCACGGCGCCCGCCGGGGGGTCGGCGCTCCCTGCGTACCAGCGCTGGCGGCCCAGGTACGGCCCGAGGAGCTCCTCGACGCCCTCGGGCAGCGTGGTGGGCTCAGTCATCGATCTCCTCCAAGGTTCTGGTTCCCGGACAGGCCGCTCATGGCTCCGTGAGCTCGAACCAGTAGAAGCCGTACGGGGAGAGCGTCACGAAATAGGGCAGCTCGCCGACGCGCGGGAACGTCACCCGGCCGAGCAGCTCCACGGGGACCAGTCCCTCCCACCGCTGCAGGGGCAGCTCGGCGGGCTGGGCGAAGCGTGACAGGTTGCACACGCACAGCACCGTTCCTGTGGAGCGGATCCAGCCCTGGGCGTCCGTGGCGTCGGTGTCGGTGATCTCCTCGGGCAACGCCCGGACGTAGGCCAGGACCGACGGGTTGGTGGTGGAGACCACCTCGAAGCCGCCCATCCCGAACACGGCGTGGGATTTGCGGACCTCGAGCATGCGCTTCATCCAGTGCAGCTGGGAGCTGGTGTTTCGCATCTGGGCCTCGACGTTTACCGCCTGGTAACCGTAGACAGGATCCATCAGCGGCGGCAGGTACAGCTGGGCGAAGTCGGACCGGCTGAAGCCGGCGTTGCGGTCCGGAGACCACTGCATCGGAGTGCGAACCCCGTCACGGTCACCGAGGTAGATGTTGTCGCCCATCCCGATCTCGTCGCCGTAGTAGAGCACCGGGGAACCGGGGAAGCTGAACAGCATGGCGTGGAGCAGCTCGGCCATGTCCCGGTTGTTCTCGACCAGGGGCATCAACCGCCGGCCGATGCCGATGTTCCGCTTCATCCTGGGGTCCTTGGCGTACTCCGCCCACATGTAGTCGCGCTCCTCATCGGTGACCATCTCCAGGGTCAGCTCGTCGTGGTTGCGCAGGAAGATCCCCCACTGACCGCCCGGAGGGATGCCCGGGGTGCGGGCCAGGATCTCGGTGATGGGATGACGCTGCTCACGGCGCACGGCCATGAACATCCGGGGCATCAGCGGGAAGTGGAAGCACATATGGCACTCGTCGCCGTCGCCGAAGTACTCAACGACATCCTCGGGCCACTGGTTGGCCTCGGCCAGCAGCACCCGGCCCGGGTAGAGATCGTCGACCTCCTTGCGCAACCGGCGCAGGTAGGCGTGGGTCTCGGCCAGGTTCTCCCCGTTGGTGCCCTCCCGTTCGAACAGGTAGGGCACGGCGTCGAGGCGGAACCCGTCGAGGCCGATGTCCAGCCAGTAGCGGACGACGTCGATCATGGCGTTGGCCACGTCGGGGTTGTCGAAGTTGAGGTCGGGCTGGTGGGCGAAGAACCGGTGCCAGTAGTACTGACCTCGCACCGGGTCCCAGCTCCAGTTGGACTTCTCGGTGTCGACGAAGATGATGCGGGCTTCGGGGTAGCCGGAGTCGTCGTCGGCCCAGACGTACCAGTCGGCCTTCGGGTTGGTACGGTCCAGGCGGGACTCGGCGAACCACGGATGCATGTCGCTGGTGTGGTTCATGACCAGGTCAGCGATGATACGGATGCCCCGGTGGTGGGCGGCCTCGACCAGCTCCACCGCATCGGCCAGGTCCCCGTACTCGGGCAGGATGGTCCAGAAGTCGCTGATGTCATAGCCGCCGTCGCGCAGCGGCGACTGGTAGAAGGGCAGCAGCCAGAGGCAGTCGACACCCAGCCACTGCAGGTAGTCCAGCTTGGCGGTGATGCCGGCCAGGTCCCCCGTCCCGTCGTGGTTGGAGTCGTAGAAGCCCCGCACCAGGACCTCGTAGAACACGGCGCGCTGATACCAGCGGGGATCGTTGTCCAGGGTGCTCATGCGCCGACAGGAGCCATGACCGCACCGGCCCGCAGGTCGAACACGTGGGCGACCCGGGTCCACGGTTCGAGGCGCACAAAGACGTCGGCGCCGACCCACACGAAGTCCTCCCTGGAGAGCTCGTCGCGCACGACGAAGGGCCGGTCGGCGGGCAGGCCCAGATGGTCCAGGTCGAGGTGCAGGAAGGACTCCTGGGTCGTGAAAGGGTCGAGGTTGACGACGCACAGCACCACGTCGGCGTCGTCGTCGCTGTGCTTGGAGTAGGCGACGACCGCCGGGTTGTCACTCGGGTGCCATTGCAGGGACCGCAGCCGGGAGAAGGCCGGATGGGCCCTGCGGATCCTGTTGAGGTGACGGATCAGGGGAATGAGCGTCCCTTCGCGGCTGAAGTCCCGCTCCCGGATCTGGTACTTCTCCGAGTAGAGGTACTCCTCGTTGGTGGCTGACGCAGGCTGGTTCTCGTACAGCTCGTAGCCGCTGTAGATGCCGTACGACGGGCTGAGGGTGGCGGCCAGCACCAACCGGGTGGCGAACGCCGCAGGCGGCCCGTTTCGCAGCGGCCCAGCCAGGATGTCGGGGGTGTTGGGCCAGAAGTTGGGCCTCATGTAGTCGGCCTTCGGTCCATGCGCCAGCTCCTCGAGGTAGGCCCACAGGCCCTCGGGGCCGTGCTGGGTGGTGCGCCACGTGAAGTACGTGTAGCTCTGGGAGAAACCGACCTCGGCCAGCTTGGCCATCACCTTGGGCCGGGTGAACGCCTCGGCCAGGAAGATGACTTCGGGGTGATCGTGTTGGGTGGCCGGGAGCACCCACTCCCAGAAGGCGACCGGCTTGGTGTGGGGGTTGTCGACCCGGAAGATGCGTACGCCGCGCTCGATCCAGAAGTCGAGGATGTCCTTGCACGCCTGCCAGAGAGCCACCCGTTCGCTGTCGTCGTCGGGCCAGAAGTTGATGGGGTAGATGTCCTGGTACTTCTTGGGCGGGTTCTCGGCGTAGGCGATGGTGCCGTCTGGGCGGTGGTTGAACCAGGCCGGATGCTCGGTCACCCACGGATGATCCGGCGAGCACTGCAGGGCGTAGTCGAGAGCCACCTCCATGTCGTGGGCAGCCAGCGTGGCCTGCAGGTGAGCGAAGTCCTCGAACGTGCCCAGCCCAGGGTCGATGGCGGTGTGACCGCCCTCCGCCGACCCGATCGCCCAGGGGCTCCCGGGGTCGTCAGGGCGGGGATCGAGGCTGTTGTTGGGGCCCTTGCGGTAACTGACCCCGATGGGATGGATGGGGGGCAGGTACAGGACGTCGAAACCCTGCTCGGCCAGGTCGCCGACCCGCTTGGCTACGCCGGCGAAGCCGCCGTAGGAGCGAGGGAACAGCTCGTACCAGGCGCCGACCAGGGCCCGCTCCCGATCCACCCACAGCTCACGGGGGGAGCTCACCGTCACGTCGGTGGCAATGGCCGGACCGGCGAGGGCGGAGGCCACCGCCGGCTCGAGGGCGGCTTCGAGGCGCTCGTCGGGTGTCTTGGTCCGGTCCGTCAGCCGGGCCAGGGCGTGGCGGATGGCCTCGGGCCGATTGCCGCTGGCGTCGATGGGCGAGGCGGCCAGCAACTCTGCCCCTTCGGCGATCTCAACGGCCAGATCGACGCCGGCTTCAAGCTTGGCCCGAACGTTGTGCGCCCACGTGGCGTGCCGGTCGGTCCACGCCTGGATCACGATGCGGTGCCGGCCGATGCGAACGGGGACGATGCGCCCCTCCCACTCGTCGCCCGGACCCGGTAGGAGATCCACCACCCGGTCAGGCTCCGGTCTCCCCTCGGCCCACAGCAGGGCGCGAGCGGCCAGGAGGTCGTGGCCGTCCTTGAAGATCACGGCCCTGACGGGCACCGCCTCTCCCACGACCGCCTTCGCCGGATAGCCCGACTCGGGGGTCGCCGGCCGGATGTCGCCGATCACCATGCGTCCGGTCATCCCCTCCAACCTACGGGCTCGTGCGGATAGGGGGCGCCCGCCGCCCATCGCTTAGCTTGGAGACGATGAAGGCACTGCGCAGCTTCACCGTCCGTGCCCGTCTGCCCGAACCGCTGCTCCCCCTCCAGGACCTGGCGTACAACCTGTTCTGGGCCTGGGACGAGAGAACCCGCGACCTGTTCCGGTGGGTGGACCCGCGGATCTGGGAGGCGTCCTTTCACGACCCGGTGCGCCTCCTCGGCCTGGTCGGCCGCGACCGGTTGGAAACCCTGGCGGCCGATCCGGCGTTCGTCGGCTCGCTGACCGAGATGCACGAGGCGCTCACCCGCTACCTGACGTCGGAGCGGTGGTTCCAGAAGCGCCCCGCTCCGGCGCTGCGCTCGGTGGCCTACTTCTCCCCCGAGTTCGGCATCGCCGAGGCCCTCCCGCAGTACTCCGGTGGCCTGGGCGTCCTGGCCGGTGATCATCTCAAGGCAGCCAGCAGCCTGGGCGTGCCTCTCACCGGGGTCGGGCTCATGTACCGGATGGGCTACTTCTCCCAGCATCTCAACGGTGACGGCTGGCAGGAGGAGGACTACCCGGTGCTCGACCCGCACCGCATGGCCCTCACCCTGATGGAGGGGAAGACGGCGAGCATCGACCTGGCCGGCGAGACCCTCACCGCGCAGGTGTGGCTGGCCCAGGTCGGGCGCGTCCGCCTCTACCTTCTCGACGCCGACGACGACAGCAACGACGACGAGCTGCGCGCCGTCACCGACCGGCTGTACGGAGGCGGGACCGAGCACCGGATCCGCCAGGAGATCCTTCTCGGGATCGGCGGGGTCCGGGCCCTCGACGCCCTGGACGTCGACACCCAGGTGTTCCACACCAACGAGGGTCATGCCGGGTTTCTCGGCCTGGAGCGCATCCGGCGGCTCATCGCCAGCGACGGCCTGAGGTGGAGCGAGGCCATCGAGGCCGTGCGGGCGGGAACCATCTTCACCACCCACACGCCCGTTCCGGCCGGCATCGACCGCTTCGACCGGACGCTCATGGAGAAGTACTTCGGACGCTGGGCCGAGGAATGTGGCGTGTCCATCGACACCCTGATGGACCTGGGCCACTTTCCCGGCGAAGCATCGGACGCCCCGTTCAACATGGCCGTCATGGGCCTGCGCCTGGCCGGCATGTCCAACGGGGTGGCCAAGCTCCACGGGGGCACCAGCCGCGCCATGTTCCAGGCTCTGTGGCCGCCTCTGCCGACCGACGAGGTCCCCATCGGCTCGGTGACCAACGGTGTCCACGCCCGGACCTGGGTCTCCCAGGACATGAGCGAGCTCCTGTCCAAGTACGTCTCCCCGGTCTGGGACGAGGCCAACCACTCGGAGTGGGCGGGGATCGATGATGTCCGGGACGACGAGCTGTGGCGGGCTCGCGACCAGGGGCGGGAAGCGTTGATCACCTTCGTCCGGGACCGGCTGACGGCCAGCGAGGCGTCGCGGGGTGTCCCCAGCTTCGACCTGGCGTGGGCCAGTGAGGTCCTCGACCCCCGCTTCTTGGTGATGGGTTTCGCCCGGCGCTTCGCCGCCTACAAGCGGGCCACCCTGTTGCTGTCCCAGCCGGACCGGCTCAAGGCTCTGCTGCTCGACGAGACCCGACCCCTGCAACTGGTCTTCGCCGGCAAAGCCCATCCGGCCGACGATCTGGGCAAGGAGATGATCGCCCAGATCGTCCGCTTCTCACGAGATCCCGACGTCCGCCACCGCATCACGTTCGTCGAGAACTACGACATCTCGGTGGCCCGGCGGCTCTACCAAGGCAGCGACGTGTGGCTGAACACCCCTCGCCGGCCGATGGAGGCCAGCGGGACCAGCGGGGAGAAGGCCGCCCTCAACGGTGCCCTCAACTGCTCGATCCTCGACGGCTGGTGGGACGAGATGTACGACGGGACCAATGGCTGGGCGATCTCCTCGACGGAGAACCACCAGGATCTCGACCACCGTGACAGGGTGGAGGCGGACAGCCTCTTCGAGATCATCGAGCGCCAGATCATCCCGCTGTTCTACGACCGCTCCGGCGGGCGGTATCCCCGGCCGTGGGTCCAGCGGATCAAGGCTTCCCTGCGCACACTCGGGCCCCAGGTCCAGGCGTCACGCATGGTCGGCGACTACGTCACCACCATGTACGAGCCGACCGCCGCCCGCACCGACGCCCTGAGCGCATCGGGTCACGCCAAGACAAAGGCCCTGGCGGCGTGGAAGGCCCGGGTGAACGCGGCCTGGCCCGGTGTCTCGGTGACGATCCCCGAGGGGACCGCAGACGCCCCGGTGGCCGACCTGGGGGAGTGGCGGGAGGTGGAGGCCTTCGTCTCCCTCGGCGACCTCGATCCCGACGACATCGCCGTCGAAGCCCTCCACGGCGCCGTGGCCGGAGGTGACGAGCTGACCACCACGTCGGTGGTCAACCTGCGGCTGGCCGGACCTGGCCCGGCTGAGTCCGGGCCCACCCTGTCCGGGCCCACCCCGGACGGGGTGGGCTCGGGCGGTGCCGGCTCGGGCTCGGGCGGCGTCTTCCGCTACACCGGTTCGTTCACCTGCGACACCGCCGGCCGCCACGGGTTCACGGTGCGGGTGGTGCCGGCCCATCCCGACCTGGCCCTGGCCGCCGAGATGGGCTGCATCGTCTGGGCGTAGGCGTCGTGCCGGGGCTCGGGGCCGGCCCGCTTTCTCCTTGGTGATTCAGTCCTCCTGGGTGCTCTTTCACCAATGAGAACGGATCAGCAGGGCTCAGCGGCCGGAGAAGGTGGCCTGTCCTGGACCGTTGTCGAGGAACGAGCGCACTCCGACCCGGGCATCGTCGGTACCGAACACGTCCACGAACAGCTCCTGTTCCATGTCCAGGCCGGAAGCCAGATCGGTGTCGACACCAGCATCGATGAGCCGCTTGGCGTAGCTCACCGCCACCAGGGGTCCGGCGGCGATGGATCCGGCCAACGCCATCGCCGTGTCCAGGACCTCGTCCGTGGGCACCACCCGGTCGGCCAGACCGATGCGCGACGCCTCCTCGGCGTCGATCGTCCGACCGGTGAGGATGAGGTCCTTGGCCCGGCCGACACCGACCAGGCGGGTGAGGCGCTGGGTCCCGCCGGCGCCGGGGATGAGGCCGAGAAGGACCTCGGGCTGACCCATCTTGGCCTCGGCTGCCACCACCCTCAGGTCGCAGGCCAGGGCCAGCTCACAGCCCCCACCCAGGGCATGACCGGTGATGGCCGCCACCACGATCCGGGGCAGGGCCGCCAACTTGTCGAACGCGGCGCGAAACTGGCGGGCGTACGGCTTCGCTTCCTCGGGTCCGCCAAAACCGGCGATGTCGGCGCCGGCGGCAAAGATCTTGGGCCCGCCCCACACCACCACTCCACCGGGAAGGTCCGAGCTCAGGTCGTCGACGACCGCCTCCAGGTCGGCCAACAAACCGACCGAGAGGGCATTGGCCTTGGGACGGTCGAGGGTGATGAGGGCGACACCGCGGTCGCCGCGATCGAGGTGAACCAGGCTGTCAGGCACAGCGAGGACGCTACCCCGAGCAGATCCCGCTCTGCGCCGGGGTCCCCGCCGCGTCCACCTCGGCCGCCTTGGCCGCCTCGGCCGCCTCGGCCGCCTCGGTCCCAGACGCCCTGGCCAGGGCGTCGAGCAACTCGCGGGCCGCCTCGTAGGGGTCGGTCGTCCCCGCCACCACCCGGGACTTGACCTCGTCCCACGCCGCCCCGTCGACGACGCTTCGCACGTCGCGCTCCAACCGGCGGACCAGGACCGCCGTCAGCTCGCCCTCGAGGCCCTCGGCTCGACGACGGCTGAGCTCACCGCTGGTGCGCAGATGATCGCCGTGCTCCTCGATGGCCCTCCAGAGCTCGGGGATCCCGTCCCCGTCGGTGGCCGTGGTGAGCAGGACCGGTGGGCGCCAGGCTCCCATGGTGGTGTCCAGATCCAACATGTGCTCGAGATCCCTTCGAGCTCCGGCGGCGCCGGACCGATCGGCTTTGTTCACCACGAAGATGTCGGCGATCTCGAGCAACCCAGCCTTGTTGGCCTGCACCGAGTCACCCCACCCCGGCGTCACCACGACGACGGTCGTGTCAGATGCCCCAGCGATGTCGACCTCGACCTGGCCTACCCCGACCGTCTCCACCATGACACGAGGGATGCCCACGGCGACCAGCACCCTGATGGCCTCGGGCGCCGCCAGCGCCAAGCCGCCCAGATGTCCCCGGCTGGCCATGGAGCGGACGAACACGCCATCGTCACCGGCATGGCCCTGCATCCTCACCCGGTCGCCGAGGATGGCACCACCCGAGAAGGGCGAGGACGGGTCAATGGCCAGGACCCCGATACGGCCCCCACCCCGCCGGGCCTCGGTGACGAGACGGTCGGTCAGGCTGGACTTGCCCGCCCCGGGAGCGCCGGTGATGCCGATGACCGCTTCCACATCCCGACTGGCCGGGAAGGTCAGTCGGCCCACGTCCCGGGCCAGGCCGCCGCCCCGCTCGACGAACGACAGGAGCCGGCCGATTGCCCCCCGGTCCCCAGCCCGCGCCGCCTCGAGGAGGGTGGCGGGATCAGGGCTGCGCACGGCCCCGAGTATGGCGCGCCTGCTTCGCCAGCTGCGAAGGCCTCCCGGCGAGGACCGGCGACGACAGCTGAGCCGTAGGCTCGAGGCGTGCGAGCGGTGACGTCGGGCAGGGCCCAGGCCGTGGTCGCCGCGGCTGACCTCGATGAGGTCCTTGCCCCCCGCCACGGCATCGTGGCCGAGCGCAGGGTGGGCTCGGCACCACCCGCCAGGGAAGGCCGGATTGCGCCGCCACCAGGCACCGACATGACGCAGACGGTCCGATTCGAGCAGGAGGAGGGGCCCCTTCAGCACTACGAACGACGGGTCGAGGTCCATGTTCGGGCCGACGGCATGGTGGAGGTAACCCAATCGGTCAACCTCCGAGTGGGGCTGCGGGGGTTCTCGTGGCTGTTCGCCCTGCCCCTCCGCGCCTACACCGGCAGGATCGGCCGCCTCCGGCGGGACCCGTGGTGGGCGCCCCCGGCGAGGCTGTCGCGACGGGCGGCAGTGGTGCTCGCCACCCTGTGCCTTCTCACCATCGTCGTCGGCTACCTCACCGACCTGCTCGCCGACACCATGACCTACGCCGGCGGAGACTTCCGTGTCGCCAGGAGCGGCCAGGGCATCGCACTCGGCGTCGTCGAGGCAGGCGCCGTCGGGGCCCTCGTCCTGCTCCACCTGGCCGACCGGCGGGGTCGACGGCCCGTCCTCGTCGCCACCCTGATGGCTGCCATCGTCGCCAGCACCGCCGGCGCCGTCGCCCCCTCCCTGGTGATACTCACCGCCTTCCAGCTGGTGGCCTCCAGCCTGGTCGGCGCCGGCCTGGTGATCATCGGAGTGATGGCGGCCGAGGAGATGCCGGCCGGATCCCGGGCGTGGGCGCTGGGAGTGATCGGAATGTGCTTCGGGTTCGGATCGGGGCTGACCCTCGTCGTCCTCCCCCTTGCCGATCTCGGCCCCAGCGGCTGGCGATGGCCGTACGCCATCAGCCTGCTGGGCGTCCCTGCCGTCCTCCTCTGTGTCCGCCGCCTGCCCGAGAGCCGGCGATGGCAGGATCCGTCGACCACGCTGGACCTGACCGCGGCGCCCGGATCGGCGTCCGGGCCCGGAGTGGCTCACCGAGATCCTTCACCGGCACCACCTCCGCGTCGCTGGCGGGACCAGCTGACGCCCACCCTGCGGCGCCGGCTGCTGATCATCGGCGCCGGCGGCCTTCTCCTGGCCGTCTTCACCAGTCCGGCATCCCAGTTCCAAAACGAGTTCCTCCACACCGAACGCCATCTGTCCGCCACCAGGATCAGTCTGCTCGAACAACTGAGCGGCACCATCGGCGGCCTCGGAACCCTCGTCGGCGGACGACTGGCCGACACCTGGGGGCGCCGACCGGTGGCCGCCGGCGGCATCGCCCTCGGCGTGGTTGTGACCATCTTGCACTACACCAGCAGCGGTGTCGGCCTGTGGGCGTGGAACACCGTCGGTTCGATCATCTCCTACGGCGTCGGGCCGGCCCTGGCGGTCTACGGGGCGGAGCTGTTCCCGACCTCTCTGCGGGCCCGGGCCGGGGGCGTGCTCACCGTCCTGGCCGCCGCCGGCGGAGTCATCGGACTGGTCGCCGCCGGAGCGCTGTCCTCGGCGTTCGGGTCTCTCGCCCCCGCCCTTGGCCTCTTGGCCGCCGCCCCCGTAGCGGTCGTCATCCTCATCCTCGTCGCCTACCCGGAGACGGCGGGCGCCACCCTCGAGGAGCTCAACCCGGGTGACAAGGTGCGGTCGGGCGAGTCGCTCGTCGCCCCCGACATCCTCCGCTGAGGACCCGCCTGAGTGCCATGGGTCCCCGCGCCGTCGTGGTCGTGGGTCGCTACAGCCGCCATCCTCCCTTTCGTACGCGCCCGGCGCCGGGGCATCTTCCCCACGCCAGACCAGGGGATGCTGGGTCAGCCAGAGGAGCGCAACGGCGTCAGCGCCGGCGTCGACTCGGACATGTCCAACTCGCCGATCCGCAGGGTCCGGGCCCCGCCGGCGCCGTAGCCCACGGCGCCATCGGACCAGGCGTGGTAAGCCAGGTACAGCGAGCCGTGGTGGCCGCGAAACGCCTCGGCCCCCCCGGGTCCGAGCGCCTGGGGGGACGACGAGGCCCACGGGTGGCGGCGGGACTGCTTCTTCCACGGGCCGAGCGGGTGGGGGGCGGTGGCGTAGCCGATGCCGTAGCGATCGGATTCCCACCACCCGCCTGAGTAGAACAACCAGTACCCGTCGGCGAAGACCATCGACGGAGCTTCGATCAGCGGTCGTTCCCAACGCCGATCATGAACGAGCAGCCTGGTCGGTTCCCCCACCACGGCGCCGCCGTCGCCCCGGAGCGGCTGGGCCCAAAGCGTGGCGGGGCGATCGATGGCGTTGCTGTCGGCCTTCCAGCACAGGTAGGGGGTGCCGTCCTTGTCGACGAAGGGGCTGGGATCGATGGACCCACCGAGGTCCAGTTGGGCCACGGCCGGTCCCGGGCTGCGGTCCTCGAAGGGACCGACGGGTGAGGTGGCGTGGGCGACGGAGAGGACCTGGCGGCCCGAGGCCGCGTGACGGACGGCGTACCAGAGGGTGTAGGCCTCGTTGTTGTCCCGAGCGAGGACCGCCGGAGACCAGGTGAAGCCGGGGGCGGCCCACGAAGGCAGGTTCGGGAGGGCGTCCGCGCCGGCGGCCCAGGTGCGAAGGTCGGCGCTGGTGCGGACCTGGATGTTGGCGCCGGGCGCGTTGGTGCCGTACGCCACATAACCCGACGACGTGGTCAGGACGAACGGATCGGGAAAGTCGCTGCGGCCACAAGGTCCGGACAGGATGGCGCTCAACCGGCCGGCCCCGCAGCCAACGTCAGGCCCAGGCCGTCTAGCCAGGCCTGCGCCGCTTCGCCGACCTCGTCGTCGGCATTGCGCAGGGCGTGGTCCTTGCCGTCGATCCAATGATGGGTGACCGGCCCGGGGATGGCGCCGGTGTGTTCCTCCAACTCGGAGGGCGTGGCGAAGGCGTCGCGCGTTCCCGACACGAACAGGCAGGGCACCTCGATCGCCGGGAAATGCTCGATGCGAAGCTTGTCCGGTCGTCCGGGCGGGTGAAGCGGATAGGAGACCAGCAGGAGTCCGGCAACGGCGAGCGCGTCGGGGCCGAGGCCTTCGGCGGCCGCCAGGGAGCAGATCCGTCCGCCCATCGACCGGCCACCGAGGACCAGCGGGCCCGGACCGGGCAGGGATGCGACCTCGTCGAGAACAGCCCGCAGCAGAACCGGCGGCCGGTCCGGGTTCCGCCGGCCGGCCTTGCGATACGGAAAGTCCATCCTGGTGACGTTCGCCGCGGCCCGGCTGGCGACCTCGTCGAGAGCGACGAGAGCGGCCTGGTTGCGGTCGGCGCCGGCGCCCGGCGCCAGGAGCAGCGACCAGGCCGGCTTCACACCAGGTCGCGCAGCAGGTCGCGCAACGTCCTGGCCTCCCCCAGAACCACGTCGGTCTGGGCCCGGTGCTCGATGGAGTCGGCCAGGATGCGGGCCCGCTGGCGGATCTGCCACCACTGAGCGTCGTCGAGCCCGACTGGGGTGGGGCCGTCGGCCACCACGACGGCGCGCACCACTTCCTTGCCGCGGCTGGAGTCGGCCGGGGCACCAACCAGCCGATCCGTCGCCGCGAACAACTCCTCCAGGGCGCGGTAGGTGGCTTCCTCGTCGGCGTCGGGATCGTCGACGGCTTCGATGCGATCGAGGACGGTCTCGACGTCGGCTTCTCGATCGGACGCTACCACCAGGTTTTCGGTGTCCCACGAGTGGGTGATGCCACCCTGGTCAAGGAGCATGGCGAGCTCCGCGCGTTGCTCGGGTAGCCACTCCCCCAGCTCGTAGACGGTCTCGGTCCGCTTTCCGGAGACGACAGAGCCACCGGGTCCGGAAGCGGCCCCTTCCTCGCCGATCGCCTCGTTGGTGGCGCCGGCATCGGCGCCCACCCGGTCGCCGGGAGCGATGCCATCGGCGGGATCGGGTACCGGATCGGCGCCCCTGGTGCCGCCTCCGTCCGTCCCCGCCCCCAAGGTCGCCGGCGCTCCCGAGTCCGTCCCCGCCCCCAAGGTCGCCGGCGCTCCCGAGTCCGTCCCGGCCTCCGAGCTCGCCGCCAGCTCCAAGTCCGACGCGGTCGACGGCCCACCATCCGACCCCGAGCCCGGCGACGGCTCCCCGCCCGCCCCGGGCCGCACGATCGGCCTCAAAAGCCGCGCCAGGATGCCTGCCTGGGTCCGGATCTCCTCCTCCAGGGCGTCGTCGGAGCCGAGGGCGGCCATGAGTCGGCGCGTGACCCGGCCAACGGCCGCCCAGGTGTCGGCATCGGCCCAAGGCGGGTCGTCGGCCATGAACACCGCGGTCGACGCCTCGGCCACCTCGCCGTCGGCTTCCATGTCGGTTGGGTCGAGGCTGAGGCGGGTCGCAGCCGCTTCGAGTTGCACGACCTCGGTCGTCGGCCTACCCCACTCGGTCTGCTCGTCGTCGAGCACCGAGGCGGCGGCGTCGTGGTCGGAGTCGCTGTCGTCGACGACGTACTCATCGGCGCTGCCTGCCACGGTCAGGCGGGCGACCAGCAGATCGACCTGCTCCTCGTCGCCTACGTCGACAACCAGTTCGTCGTCTTCGAAGCGGTGAGCGATGGTGGCGTCGATCAACTCGACGATCATCCGACCCCTGGCGTCATCGGCCCAGTCGTCGAGGCGGTAGCCGAGCTCGTCCTCCTCGGCGCCGGGTTCGAGCTCAGGCATCGGCGACTGCTCGAGTCGTTGCCCGCACTGGTGGCATCGGCCCCGGAACTCGACCTCGTAACCACACGTCGAGCAGTACCAGACCTTGGTCATGGGATCAGACTCCTCGGAAGGCGAAGGACGTGGCGCGTGAGAAACGCGTCAATGCGGTCAAGCTCGTCGCGCATGGTCTCGGGCCGAGACCATCCGTGTCCCTCGCCCTCGTAGAGGTGGTACTCGACCGTTGCATGACGCGACCGTAGTGACTCGACAAGCGCATCGGACTGACCCTTCACCACGCTGCGGTCGGCGGTGCCGTGGAGCACCAGGAGAGGAGCGGTGATTCGCTCCGCCAGGTGCAACGGCGACCGCTCCCGGTAGCGGTCTTCAGCTTCGGGGCGGGGGCCGATCAGGGACTGCTGGTAGTGGGCTTCGAAGCGGTGGGTGGTGTCATCGAGATCGAGCAGATCGGTGACGCCGTAGAGGTCGACACCCGCCGAGCACAGGTCCGGGTGCTGGGCCAGGACCCCGAGGACCGCCAGCCCGCCGGAGGAACCACCCATGATGGCGGTCCGCTGCGGGTCACCCCAGCCGGAACCGAACGCGGCGCGAATGCCGGCCGCGATGTCGTCGATGTCGAGACGACCCCACTCGTGGTGCAGGGCTTGGGCGTAGGCCCGGCCCCAGCCGGTGGTGCCCCGGGGGTCGACGTGGAGAAGGTTCCAGCCGCGGTCGGCGAAATAGGCGGCCCGCGCGTTGAAGGTGGCCTGGCTCTGGCCGGTCGGCCCGCCGTGGACCCACACCAGGAGGGGGTTGGGGGCCCGGTCATCGTCGGGGGTGCGGGAGCGGGCCGCAGTGAGCCGGCCATGAACGACCCGACCGACCTGTTTGCGCTCCTCGCCGTGCCAGTCGACGGGGCGGGGCTCGATCAGGCCGGCCGCCTCGAAACCGGCAACGGGTCCCCGGGCGACGGTGAGGCGGGGGAGGACGACGCGCCGCGGCTCGTCCGGGCTGTCCGGGTCCCACGGGGCGGGCAGGCCGCTGACGTCGTAGGCGACCACCTGATCGGGGGTGGCTGCACCGCTGCGGATGGCGACGATGCGATCGGCCTGCCAGGAGAGCCCGGTGAAGATCCCGCGGCCGACGGTGACGAGCTCGGCGGTGTCGAGGTCGAGGAGGACGAGGCGCCCGAAGCCCCCCTCGTTGCGGGACAGCGCGACGCGGCGCCCGTCGGGGGCCCACGCCCAGGATCGTTGGCCGCCGCCCCAGGTGGGGCCACCGTGCTCGTGGGCGTCGTCGATGACGGGTCGGGGGTCGCTGCCGTCGGCGGCGGCAACCCACAGGTTCAGCCAGCCATCGGCGTCACAGAGGAATCCGAGGTGTGATCCATCTGGGGAATAACGAGGCTGGGAGACCGCCACCCCCGCCGGCGCTGCGGCCGGGGCCGCGCCGGGCTCCGGGGAACCTGACCTACCGGCTCGGAGCGCGATGCGCCGGGGCGGCTCAGGGGTTGCGGCCGAGCCGAGGGCTATGTGACTGGTGTCCCAGGCCATGGCGGGCACATCCCACTCGTGCCAGACCACCGCGGTTGCGTCCGGGGACCAGGCCGGGTCCACGCAGAAGTCCGCGAAGGCGGACAGCCGGATGGGCCACGGGCCGCGAGGATCAAGCCAGGCCACGGCGACGTGGCGGTCGTCGGACACGTAGGCCACTCTGGTTCCGTCGGGGGAGACGACCGGGCTGGCCGCTCCCCCGTCGCCGACGCCGGCGAGGCACCGGGAGGGGCCGCCGGCGACCGGCTGGTATCGGAGACCGCCGGGGGCGGTCACGTAGACGAGGGCGGCGCCGTCCGGGGTCCAATCGAAGACACCGCGGCCGTCGGGCGCCGATCGCCCGGGGACGGGGTCAGAGGTGATGACTACTTCGGGACCGCCGTCGACGGCCACGGTGACGAGCTCGGCCTGCCCATGGCGGGCGCTGACGAACGCGACCCTCGTCCCGTCCGGCGACAGCCGCGGGTCACCGAGCACCCTGCCGGCGGCGCACATGGCGGCAGTGACGCCGGCGGTCACCGGCTCCTCATGGCTCAACCGGCGATGACCCTAGGACGACGGGACGCGTTTGGGCAGGATGGGGGCGTCACGCCCGGTTCCGCCCGTCGGGCCAGCGGCCTTGGCCGGGCGGGACTCCTCGTGGTAGTCCTCCTCCACGTTCACACTCCACACGTCGTGGCTGGCACCGAACAGGTTCTCCACGCTCAGCATGGCGGTGTACATGGAATGGTCGGCGTTGTTGTAGCGGTGCATCCCGTTGCGACCCACCGGCATCACGTTGGGGCACTCGGCGGCCAGCCAGCTGCGGATGGCGTCCACGTCGTTGTGATAGTCAGCGTCGTAGTACGGGTAGGCCTTCGGCATGCGCACCACGTAGCCGGCCTCGACGCGGCTGGGATCGACCAGACCGAGGTGGCCGAGCTCGGTCTTGCCCAACTCGACGAGGGCATCGTCGGTGGAGCTCCACGAGGCGTCACCTTCGTTGACCGTGTACTCGAGACCGAGGACGTTGCGTCCGTCCTTGACCAGGTACGGTGACCAGGAACCGAAGTTCTGGATCCGCATGGTCTTGACGTCGGGGTCGTGGATGTAGATCCAGTTGTCGTCCCAGGGCACCGCGTCGGCCGGCACGACCAGGGCCACGGTGAGAAAGTCACGGTAGGAGAGATCCTTGGCCGCGGCCCGGACGTTGTGGGGCGCCGGCGGGTCCATGGCCAGGATCAGCGACGAGAGGGGCATCGAGGAGATGACCGCAGTGCAGGGGTAGGTCGTCTGACCCCCGTCGCCGGAGGTGGTCACCACCTCGACGACACCTTTGTCGTTGCGTCGAAGCGATTCGACGTGGGTGTTGAAGTTGATCTTGGTACCGGCCGCCTCGAGCTTCTCGGCACAGCGCTCCCACATCATCCCCGGTCCGTACTTTGGGTACTGGAACTCCTCGATCAGCGAGGTGATGTCCTTCTGATTGCGCTTGGGCAACAGGGCGTTGACGATGGCCGAGGCCAGATTCAGGTTCTTGATACGCTGCGCCGCCCAGTCGGCCTGCATCTCCGAACCCGGGTGACCCCATACCTTCTCGGTGTAGGTCTTGAAGAAGTGGCGGTAGAGGCGCCAACCGAAGCGCGCCGCGACCCATCCCTCGAAGTTGCTCTGGTCCTTCGGGGGACGGATGCGGGCCCGCACGTAGGACAGCACGCAAAGGATGGCCTCGAACACGCCGAGGTTCCTCAAGGCGTTCATGCCCTTGAGGGGGTAGTCGTAGAACTTCCCCTGATAGAAGATCCGGCTCTTGCGGGGCCGCATCATGAAGTCTTCGTCGGACAGGATCTCGTGCCAGAAGTCCTCGACGGCACCGACCTTGGTGAAGAACCGGTGGCCGCCGATGTCGAAGCGCCAACCGTCGCGCTCGACGGTCCGGCTGATGCCGCCAACCACCGAGTCACCTTCCAGCACCGTCGCCGCCTTTCCCGCCTGCATCAACTTGTAGGCCGCGGTCAGGCCGGCGGGTCCGGCTCCGACGACGACGACGTCGTCAGCCGGATGGGGGGCTTGGTCTGTCAACACATACTCCTCAGAGGGGCGTCGGCGAGCTGGAGCGAGGGGGAGACCACCCGGCCCCGACATCGAAAACACCCATTGTGACGCCTGAAGGGCCGGTGCATCCAGGCACCCCCGTCGTACGCATCACGACGAGTACCGGATCAGGTTCTCGTATTCGTAGTACGTGCCCGGAGTAGCGTGCACAACCGTCTCGCCGGTGGGCCGCAACATGTTGAACCAGCTGTGGAGATAGCCGCAGCTGCCGCCCACACCAGGGTAGCCATCCCGCCACACCAGCCACAGCGTGTGGTCAGCCCCGAGGCGGCTGAGCATCTCCTTGGCGAACGTGCCCACGTCGGTCTTGGCGATGGTCTGCTTGTAGTCGACCCAGTCGACCCGTTGGGGTCCGATGGCACGCGGGAAGGTGAGCTCGGTGACCTGGGGCACCTTCAGCAGGCGATCGACTGCCGGACCCAGCTGGTCGGGACAGTAGACCACCAGGTCACCGGGTTGGGCCTGGACGTTGAGGACCGCCGCCACCCGGGTCGCCTCGGTGCGCTGGTGGCCGGTGGCGCCCAACGCGGCGAGCAGTCCGGCCAGGCAGGCCACGCTGGCCAGCACGGCCATGACCCGGCGGTTGCCGATGACCGTGACCCCGAGAGCGACCAGCACGAGGAACAGGGGGAGCACGACTGACGCGTAGCGGGCCACGAAGGCAGCCTGGGCGATGGCGTCGAGGGCGATGGCGACGACGAGCGTCCCGGCCAGGATGACCAGCAGCGGTAGCACGTCCGCCCGGGGCCGGCCGACGAGGAGGACGGCGGACGTGGACCCTCCGTCCTCGGTCTGCGCCTCGGTGGGCCGGCCGAAGACCCCGAGGATCACCAGGGCGAAGAACCCGAACGACAGGAGGGCACCCCAAGCCCCGTTCCCGGCGAAGTCGCCGAAGATTCCCAGCAGGTCGGCCGGTCCCGCGGAACCGGTCCACGGCGTGCCGGTGTGCAGGGTCTGGTAGACGAACACCGGACTCCACGGCAACCAGCACACCACGCCGAGGACCATCGCCCCGAACGCTGGGCGGATGCCGGGCGGGTCGAGGGGCGAGGGACCGTTTCGCGACTCGCGGACGATACGCCACAGGAACCACAGTCCGACCGTGCCGACCAGGTAGATCCCGTAGTAGTGGGTGTAGAGGATGGCGGCGGTCAACGCACCCAGGGCAATGCGGCGTTGCCGGGTGGGCTCCTCGAGCACCCGCCACAGGACCCCGATCCCGAGCAGCGTCCAGAAGATCATGAACGAGTACATCCGGGTGGTGGTGGCGTAGTCGATGGCGAACGGCGACGTGAGGCCGAGCCCGAACGCGACCCAGGCGGTCCGCCGCCCTCCAAAGCGGCGCCCGGCGGACCAGAACAGCGGCAGGCTGGCCACCGAAGCGACACCGGAGAGGGCCCGGACGGCGAAATCGCTCTGGCCGAAGATCACCATCCAGAAGTGCAGGGCGTAGTAGTAGAGCGGTGGCGAACCGTCGTGGCTGAGGGCGTGGGGGATCGACGTCAGGGGAAGCTTGGCGATGTTGACGCTGATCGTCTCGTCCAGCCACAGGGACGTCGGCGACCAGAACCGAAGGAAGATCCCGACGAGGACGGCGACCGCGGCGATCGCGAGGGCCAGTCGGACCTTGACGCTCGGGGCCCGGGACCACAGCTGCCGACAGTCCTGAAGCAGCCCGGGGTCCCGCTCGAGCGTGCTAGCCACGAGCAAACAAACTACCCTGTCGCAGCTCCCGCCAACCCGCGCCTTGTATCTTCGCGGTCATGACCAGCGAGCAGGTACGCCAGGCCCCTGACCGGAACCTTGCTCTGGAACTGGTCCGGGTCACCGAGGCGGCCGCCATGGCGGCCGCCCGGTGGATGGGACGAGGCGACAAGGAGGGTGCCGATGGGGCGGCCGTCGACGCCATGCGGGTCGTCCTGGGCGGGGTGCCCATGGACGGGATCGTCGTGATCGGTGAGGGCGAGAAGGACGAGGCCCCCATGCTGTACAACGGCGAGGAGGTCGGCGACGGCACCCCGCCGCTCACCGATGTCGCTGTGGACCCTGTCGACGGGACCACGCTCCTGGCCCAGGGCCGCAGCGGTGCCATCGCCGTGATCGCCGTCGGCGAGCGCGGCACCATGTTCGACCCTGGGCCGTGCGTGTACATGGAGAAGATCGCCGTCGGGAGCGAGGCCGCCGGCCAGGTCAGCATCGAGGCTTCGGTGACCGACAACATTCACGCAGTGGCCAAGGCCAAGGGTGAATCGGTGCGCGACGTGACCGCCGTGATCCTCGACCGTCCCCGGCACCACGCCCTGATCGAGGAGGCCCGGTCCACCGGGGCCCGGATCCGGTTGATCCCCGACGGTGACGTGGCCGGCGCCATCTCCAGTGCGTGGTACGGGTCGGGGACGGACATCCTCATCGGCATCGGCGGCACCCCCGAGGGGGTCATCTCCGCCGCCGCCCTCAAGTGCCTCGGTGGCGAGATCCAGGGCCGTCTCTACGCCCGCGACGACGCCGAGCGCAGAGCGGCCGAGGAGCTGGGTTACGACCTGGACCGGGTGCTGACCACCGACGACCTGGTGCGCGGCGACAACTGCTTCTTCGCCGCCACCGGCATCACCGACGGCGAGCTGCTTCGCGGCGTCCGGTATGACAACCGGGGGGCGGCGACGGAATCGATGGTCATGCGCTCCAAGTCGGGGACCGTGCGGCGCATCGACGCCCGGCACCGGCTGAAGAAGCTGGCGATGTACGCGTCGGTGCCCTTCGAGTAGTCCTCAGCCGACCGACCGCCGGCTCCGGGAGGCGTAGAAGCCCGCCGGTCCGACGGCGGCGAGGACAGGGCAGGCCCAGCCGGCGTCGCCGACCGCCGCCTCCACATGAGCCAACAGGTGCGATCCGATGCCTTCGCCCCGGCGGTCTTGTGACACCACGACGCCCACGTGGCCGCCGCTGTCGTCGCGCCACGCGGCCGCCACGCCCACCACGTCGGCGGCCCGGCGGCCCGTCACCACGATGCCCGACCCGTCCTGGATGGGCCCGGGCAGGGCGGGACGACCGGCGGCCCGGATGATCTCGATCGCCTGGGGATCGACGATCCGTCCCCGGGTCAGCTCGAGGTCGAGCCCTCCCCGGCCGACGACGCGACGGGGGGAGAGGGCGGCATCGGCGAAGGGGCGCCACCGCAGGCCCTCAGCGCCACGGGTGGCTTCGAGGAGCACCAGCCGGTCAACGGTCACCGTGGCGCGGTAGGCGTCGAGGACCTCCACCGCGACCTGGATCCGCACCGGGTCCCCGTCATCAGCCAACGTCACGTGCGGAACCCACGGCCACGACAGGTCCCGTGCCAAGGGCTCGACGAACACCGAGTCCCGCAGGGCGCGGAGCCGATCGACGTCGCCGGCCACGGTGAGGGTGAGGACCGGGTTGGCCGGCAGAAACGACGCCGGAGGCCCGAGGGTCAGGTGCAACGACTCAGGGCACGACGACGCCGCCGCCCGGAGCCGGGCCAGGGCGTCGATCAGGCCCGACGCAGGGACGTTGACCGGGGGCACCAGGGTCACATGGGGAACGATCCGCTCGAGGGCCCCGTCCCCCAATGCCCGCCGCAGGCCGTTGATCTCGTCGGCTACCGGCGGGTCGATGACCACGGCCACGCCCAGGCGGTAGCGGTTGCGGTTGGCCATATCGGAGGCTCCGACGGCCGAGCGTCAGCCGGGGTGACCGGCGGCGGACAACGCCGCCCCGGTCACGGCCTTGACGTGTCCGCCGACTCCCCGGCAACCTCGAGACGTACCTCGGCCCACCGCTCTGCGGTTGCAGCTCTCTCGTTGTCCTCGTCGTCGGAACCTTGCCGATTCTGAGCCGCCTCCAAGTCGGAGCGGGCGGTGGCAACGTCGATGTCGCCGGCCTCCTGGGCCTGGTCGGCCAGGACGATCACCTTGTTGTTCCCGACATCGACGAAGCCGCCGCCGACGGCGAAGACATCCTCGTCGCCGCTCTCGGCCACGATCCTCAAGACGCAGGGCACCATGGCCCCGATAAGTGGGGTGTGCTCGGCCAGGAACGCGATCTCGCCGTCGACCGTCCGGCAGACGACCATCTCGGCCTCGCCGGAGTAGAGGATCCGATCCGGGCTCACCACCTCGACCTCGGTCGTGGCCATATCCGCCTCAGTCTTCCTTCTGCAGTTGGGAAGCCTTCTCCCGGGCGCCGTCAGCATTGCCGACGTTGAGGAACGCCTGCTCAGGAAGGTCGTCAAGGTCCCCGTTGACCAGTTCCTCGAACGACTCGATCGTCTCCGCAATCGGTACGTAGACGCCCTCCAGGCCGGTGAACACCTCAGCGACGAAGAAGGGCTGGGAGAGGAACCGCTGGATCTTGCGGGCCCGGGTGACGGCGATCCGGTCCTCCTCGGACAGCTCGTCGAGCCCGAGGATGGCGATGATGTCCTGGAGCTCCTTGCTACGCTGGAGGACCTCCTGGACCCGGCGGGCCACCTGATAGTGGCGGTCGCCGACGATCTCGGGGGCCAGGATGTTCGACGTCGACGCCAGGGGGTCCACAGCCGGGTAGATCCCGAGGGCGGCGATCTGGCGGGACAGCTCCGTCGTGGCGTCGAGGTGGGTGAAGGTGGTGAACGGTGCCGGATCGGTGTAGTCGTCGGCCGGGACGTACACGGCCTGCACCGAGGTGATGGAATGACCCTTGGTCGAGGTGATGCGCTCCTGCAGCTCACCCATCTCGTCGGCCAGGGTGGGCTGGTAGCCCACCGCCGAGGGCATGCGCCCGAGGAGGGTGGACACCTCCGAGCCGGCCTGCACGAACCGGAAGATGTTGTCGACGAAGAGGAGCACGTCCTGGTTCTTGACGTCCCGGAAGTATTCGGCCATCGTCAGCGCCGAGAGCGCCACCCTCAGGCGCACCCCCGGGGGTTCGTCCATCTGACCGAAGACCAGGGCGGCCTTCTCGATGACGCGGGACTCCTGCATCTCCAACCACAGGTCCGTGCCCTCCCGGGTGCGTTCGCCCACGCCGGCGAACACCGAGACACCACCGTGCTGCTGGGCGACCCGGTTGATGAGCTCCAGGATGATGACCGTCTTGCCCACCCCGGCTCCACCGAAGAGACCGATCTTTCCGCCCTGCACGTAGGGCTCGAGCAGGTCGATGACCTTGATCCCCGTCTCCAGCATCTCCGAGTGCGGTTCAAGAGCGTCGAAGTCGGGAGCCGGGCGGTGGATCTCCCAATAGTCCTCGATGTCGTCGACCTTGTCGGTGTCGAGGGGCTTGCCGCTCACGTTGAACACGTGGCCGAGGACGGCCTCGCCGACCGGGACGGTGATGCCTCGACCGGTGTTGCGCACCGCGGTCCCCCGCCGCAGACCATCGGTCTGCTGCAAGCAGATGCAGCGGACCCGGCCATCGCCGATCTGCTGAGCCACCTCGGCGATGACCGTTGTCGTCTGCTCCCCCTCGAGCTCGACGTCCATCTCGACGGCGAAATTTACGTCAGGCAGGGAGTCGGGCGGGAACTCGACGTCCACGACCGGCCCGGCGACGGCGACCACGCGCCCGTTGCGACTCTCGGTGGTCTCCTCCGTGTTCGGCTCCTCGACGGCTGTGCTCATGGGTGACTCCTGGATTCCTGGGGCGGACGAAGCGGGGTTAGGCCGGCCTGGATTCGGCCGACTCGAAGTGCTCATTGGCGGTGCCGTGGTCGCCGCCTCCGCCCCGGAGAGCCTCGGCGCCACCCACGATCTCCATGATCTCGGTGGTAATAGCATCCTGGCGGGCCCGGTTCATGATCCGACTGAGTGTCTTGACCAGATCGTCGGCGTTGTCGGTGGCCGCCTTCATGGCCCGCTGCCGAGCGGCGTACTCCGACGCCGACGCGGACAGCAGGGCGGCCAGGATCTCCGCCTGCAGCCAGCTTGGCAGTAGCCGGTCGAGGATCTCGCTCGGGTCGGGTTCGAACTCGTAGTCGGCCTTCGCCTCCTCGGAGTCGCCGTCGGCCGAGTCGCTGCCACCGGAGGGGTTCCTGCCCTCGGCATCGGGACCGTTGGAGTCGCGGCTACCGGACCCTCCGCCCTTGGCGGCGTCGGGGTCGAGGGGGATGAGCTTGCGCACGACGACGCGCTGGGTCCCGATGGAGATGAAATCGGTGTAGACGAGGTTGATCTCATCGAGCTCGCCGGCGGTGAACGGCTCCATCACCGCGTCGGCGATCTCCTTGGCGTTTGCCGCCGTCGGTCGTTCGGAGAAGCCGATGAAGCTGCCGGCCAGCTCGCGACCCCGGAAGCGGAAGTAGTTGATGACCTTTCGGCCCGACGCCACGACTGAGGCGTCGGCCCCGGCTTCGGTGCGCTCGGCGAGGAGCCGCTCGGTGGCCCGGATGACCGACGAGTTGTACGCCCCCGAGAGGCCCCGGTCGCCGGCGATGGCGATGATGGCCACCTTTTGGACGCTTTCGGGCTCCCGGAACAGGGGATGCTCCCGCCCGTCGGACGTGTCGGCGAGATGACTGACCACCTCGGACATCTTCTCGACATAGGGCCGGGCCGCGGCGATGGCCTCTTGGGCCTTCACGATGCGCGAGGCGGCGATGAGCTCCATGGCTCGAGTTATCTTCCTCGTCGACTGGATGCTGCGGATGCGTCTCCGCAGGGTGCGTTCCTGGCCGCCAGCCATCCCGGGCCGCTCCTACTTGCTCTCGGAGGAGTTCTCGTCGGAGTCGCCCGAGTCCTTGGCATCCGAGTCCTTGGCATCCGAGTCCTTGCCATCCGAGTCCTTGGCATCCGAGTCCTTGGCATCCGAGTCCTTGGCATCCGAGTCCTTGGCATCCGAGTCCTTGCCATCCGCCTGGGTCGAATCCTCGGCATCGTTCGCGTCCCCGGAGTCGTCCGAGTCGTCCGAGTCCTTGGAGGATGGCCGGTCCGAGTCCGCAGAGAATCGCTTCTGGAAGGCCTTGACCGCGTCCTCGAGCTCGTTGCCGTCCGGCAGGGACTTCTTCTCCCGGATGGTGTCGAGGAGCCCCTCATGATTGCTCTTGACGTATTGCACCAACTCGCTCTCAAACCGGGTCACGTCGTTGACCGGGATGTCGTCGAGGTACCCCTTGGTGCCGGCGTAGATGACCACCACCTGCTCCTCGACCGGTACCGGCGCGTTGAGGGGTTGCTTGAGCAGCTCGGTCAGGCGGTAGCCACGGTCCAGCTGGGCCTGGGACACCTTGTCCAACTCGGATCCGAACGTGGCGAAGGACTCCAGGTCCCGGAACTGCGCCAGGTCCGTCTTGAGGGTGCCGACCACCGATTTCATGGCCTTGATCTGGGCCGCGCCACCCACCCGGGAAACCGAGTTGCCGACGTTGATGGCCGGCCGCACACCGGCGTAGAACAGGTCTGTCTCGAGGAACACCTGGCCGTCGGTGATGGAGATCACGTTCGTCGGGATGTACGCCGAGATGTCACCGGCCTTGGTCTCGATGATCGGCAACGCGGTCAGCGAGCCACCGCCCTTCTCGTCGGAGAGCTTGGCGGCTCGCTCGAGGAGCCGGCTGTGGAGGTAGAACACGTCGCCGGGGTACGCCTCGCGTCCCGGCGGGCGGCGGAGCAGCAACGACAGCTGACGGTAGGCCTCGGCCTGCTTGGACAGGTCGTCGTAGATGATGAGGGCGTGCTCGCCCTCCTCCATCCAGTGCTGGCCAATGGCGCAACCGGCGTAGGGAGCGAGGTACTTGAACGGGGCCGGCTCCGATGCCGGCGCGTTGACCACGACGGTGTACTCCATGGCGCCGCGGTCACGAAGGGTGTCCACCGTCTGGGCCACCGTCGAACCCTTCTGGCCGATCGCCACGTAGATGCACTTCACGCCCTGACCGGCCTGGTTGAGGATGGTGTCGACGGCGACCGTCGTCTTGCCGGTCTTGCGGTCGCCGATGATGAGCTCGCGCTGGCCTCGGCCGATCGGAGTCATGGTGTCGATGGCCTTGATGCCGGTCTGTAGCGGCTCACTGACCGGCTGGCGGTCGATGATGCCCGGGGCCTGGACCTCGAGTCGCCGCTGCACGGTGTCGCCGAGCGACCCTTGGCCGTCGACCGGCTCGCCGAGGGGGTTGACCACCCGACCGAGGAGGGCGTCGCCGACCGGTACCGACAGGATGCGCCCCGTCGCCCGCACGATCTGACCCTCGGCCAGGTTGCCTACCTCGCCGAGCACGACGGCGCCGATGGAGTCCTCGTCGAGGTTGAGGGCCAGGCCGACCAGACCGTTCTCGAATTCGAGGAGCTCGTTGACGGCAGCGTCGGCCAGACCGGTCACGTGGGCGATGCCGTCACCAACATCGCGGATGCGACCCACCTGCTCGCGCGAAACCTCAGGATCAAAGTCTTCGATGTTGTGCTTGAGGGCCTCAGTGATGTCCGAGGCGTTGATTGTCAGCTCTGCCATGAAGGCTCCCTCATCAGATGTTGGCCGCCGGCAACGCCAGGCGCTCTCTCAGCTTTTCGAGGCGGTGGCGGACGCTGCCGTCCACGACCGAGTCGCCGACGCTGGCAACGAAACCGCCGAGGACGCTGCGGTCGACGACGACCCGAACGTCGACCTCGTGACCGAGGATGCGACCCAGGGCCGCGCCCAGGCGCTGCTGTTGCTCGTCGGTCAGTTCGATGGCGGCCCGGACCTCGGCCACGCGCCTCTGCGATTCTTCTGCGACCCGCTCGACCAGCGCGGTCAGGAGGGCGACATAGTCCCGCGGCCGGCTCACGGTCACGGCATAGGCGGCCAGGCGGGTCGACGCTTCGGCAGCCTTGGACGACAACAGGTCGTGGACCAGTCCACGCCGCGGCTCCGCCGGGGTCCGGGAATCGGTGAGGGCCTCCAGGAGCTCCTCGGAGCCGAGGACGATCCGCGAGAAGCGGAACAGGTCGTCCTCGACATCAACCAGGCCCTCGCTGTCCCTGACCGGTCCGAGGATGGCCGAGGCGTAGCCGTCGGCGCGCTCGGTGGCCGCCGTGCGCCCGAGCGGCCCCTCGGTGGTGGATTCCAGACCGTCCCGGGCGGCGGAGACCCGGCGCGCCAGCCAAGCCATGTTCTGAGGGAACTCCGTGGCTCGGTCGGCCTCGACCACGAAGACCAGCAACCGGACACAGGCATCGCTCACCTTTGACGTGAACAGGTCCGTGACCACGTCGCGGCGCACATGGGCGGGCAGGCCGGGATCGGCTAGGACCAGCCGGAGGTCGACGCTGGACTCCAATAGCTGACTCACGCCGTCGATCTCGTGGGCCAGGCCGGTCAGCTCGTCGGCGGCAGAGCTGTCCTCGAGGACGGCGTCGCTGAACCCCCGAATGCTCTCGCGCACCTAGGACTTCACCCCGTCCCCCGCCGTGGCCTCCTGCTCGACATCGGAGATGGTGCGGTCGATGAGGTCGCGGTGGGCATCGGTGTCAAGACCCTCGCCGACAACCTTGCGGACCACCATGATGACGGTCTCGGACAGGTTCTGGCGAAGCTCTTCGGAGGCTCGGCGAGCCGAGGCGTCGATGTCGGATTGGGCCCTCGAGACGAGACGCTCGTACTCCTGTTCGCCCTTCTGGCGCAACTCGACTTTGAGCTGCTCGCCCAGCCGGTTGGCCTCGTCGACCATGGTGCGGGCCTCCTGGCGGGCCTGGTCGATGGTCTTGCGGTAGTCAGCCTCGGCCTCCTCGGCCCGCCGCTTGGCCTTCTCGGCATCCTCGAGGGACTGGCGGATCGTCTGCTGGCGAGCGTCCAGCGACGCGTTGACCCTGGGCAGGACGTATTTGCGAAGCACCCACAGGACGATGAGGAAGGCGACCAGCTCGACGACGAAGGTGGCGTTGGGGACGAGGAAGTTGGAGGAGGCGACAACCGACATGTCGAGCGCCTAACCCTTGGGCAGGATGAACA